>NZ_DBLYGC010000007.1:0-118535 GCF_056818865.1 Butyribacter sp. | reverse complement strand
TTATTACAATAACACTGATGTATGAAAGAGTAAATATCTACTGTGCAGGACTGAATTCCACCGCCCTATATGGCAGTGGAATTTAAAATTTCATTTTTGGTATATATTTAAATTGTCTATACATATTGATTTGAGGGAGGCTATGTGATAAAATTAAATCTGTATGTAGTAATTGCGGAGGAAAAATATATGAAATATTTTGGAACAGATGGATTTCGCGGAGAAGCAAATGTAAATTTAAATGTTGTTCATGCTTATAAAGTTGGTAGATTTCTCGGATGGTATTACGGAAGAGAGCACAAAGCGCGTGTTATTATAGGAAAAGATACAAGAAGGTCAAGTTATATGTTTGAAGATGCTCTTTCTTCAGGTCTTACGGCAAGCGGTGCTGATGTATATCTCTTACATGTCACTCCTACGCCGAGTGTTTCCTATGTTGTAAGAACAGAAGATTTTGACTGCGGAATCATGATTTCTGCAAGTCACAATCCATATTATGACAACGGACTTAAAGTCATAAATGGAAACGGTCACAAGTTAGAGGCTGAAATAGAAGAAAAAATAGAAGCTTATATAGACAGTTCTGAGGATACTATTCCTATGGCGACAAGAGAAAATATAGGATGTACTGTTGACTATGCGATAGGCAGACATCGTTACATAGGTTATCTTATGTCACTTGCCACAAGGTCATTTAAGAATGTTAAAGTCGGTCTTGACTGTGCAAACGGCTCTTCATACTCAGTTGCAAAAGGTGTTTTTGATGCACTTGGTGCAAAGACATATGCGATAGGCATGGAGCCAAACGGCATTAACATAAATGACGGATGCGGTTCAACACATATTGAAAATCTTCAGAAGTTTGTCATAGAAAATAATCTTGATGTCGGCTTTGCGTATGATGGTGATGCTGACAGATGCCTTGCAGTAGATGACAAGGGAGAGGTTATTGACGGTGACGCGATACTTTATCTCTGTGGATGTTATCTTAAAGAAAAGGGAGAATTGAACAATAACACTGTAGTTACTACGGTTATGTCAAATCTCGGCCTTTACAAGGCTCTTGACAGAGCTGGCATTTCATATGAGCAGACAGCAGTCGGAGACAAATATGTAAATGCAAATATGATGGAGAATGGTCACTCACTCGGAGGTGAGCAGTCAGGTCATATCATTTTCAGCAAATATGCGGTTACCGGTGACGGTGTACTCACATCGCTTATGCTTATGGAAGTAATGCTTGAAAAAAAGACAAAACTTTCAGAATTGAGAAAAGATTTGAAAGTATATCCACAGCTTCTTAAAAACGTCCGTGTTGCAGATAAACCGGCGGCAAGGGCAGACGAGGATGTACAGGCAGCAGTCGAAAAGGTTTCAAAGGAGCTTGGCGATGAGGGAAGAATACTTCTCAGGGAAAGCGGAACGGAACCGGTCATAAGAGTTATGGTTGAAGCCAAAACAGATGAACTCTGCGAGAAATACGTTGACGAGGTTGTTAACGTATTGTATTCAAAGGGACATGGAATTTCAAAATAAAAATAGATTGTAAGCAAAAACAGCTTGCTTTTATTATAGTATTCATGATATATTATACAAATGGTGATTTACGGGAGAATTCCCGGCAATGTTAAGGAGGAATTATTAAAATGAGTGTACAGGTAGAAAAGTTAGAAAAGAATATGGCGAAACTTACAATTGAAGTTTCAAGCGAAGAGTTTGAAAAGGCAATTGCTAAGGCATACAAGAAAAATAAAAATAAAATCTCTATGCCAGGCTTCCGTAAAGGAAAAGCTCCTCGTACTATGATCGAGAAGATGTATGGCAAGGGAGTATTTTATGAAGATGCAGCCAATTCAATTATTCCTGATGCTTATGCAGATGCAGCTAAAGAAAGCGAGCTTGAAATTGTTGCACAGCCTGAAATTGATGTGACACAGATTGAAAGCGGAAAACCATTTATCTTTACAGCAACAGTTGCACTTAAGCCGGAAGTTACACTTGGCGAATATAAAGGAATTGAAGTAGAGAAAAAAGAAGTTGAAGTTACAGACGAAGAAGTTGATACAGAGATAAACAGAGTCAGAGAGTCAAATGCAAGAATGATTGACATTGACGACAGAGCAGCACAGGATGGCGATACAGTAGTTATCGACTTTGACGGATATGTAGACGGAAAGCAGTTTGAGGGCGGAAAAGCTGAGGATTACAGCTTGGTACTTGGTTCTCATTCATTCATTGACAACTTTGAAGAGCAGCTCGAAGGAAAGAACATCGGAGAGGATGTTACAGTTAATGTTACATTCCCTGAGAATTATCAGGCTGAAGAACTTCAGGGCAAACCTGCTGAGTTCAAAGTAAAGATTAAGGAAATTAAGGTAAAGGAACTTCCTGAACTTGATGATGATTTCGCACAGGATGTTTCAAACTTCGATACAATAGCTGAATATAAAGAAGACTTAAAGAAGAAACTTGCAGAAAATAAAGAAGAAGCTCTTAAGAGAGAAAGAGAAGAGACTGTAATCGGAAAGATTATTGAGAATGCACAGATGGATATTCCTGAGCAGATGGTTGAAGCGCAGACACGTCAGATGACACAGGAATTCGCACAGAGACTTTCATCACAGGGTCTTTCTATTGATCAGTACATGCAGTTTACAGGTCTTACACCTCAGAAGATGATTGAGGAGCTTAAACCACAGGCACTTAAACGTATCCAGAGCCGTCTTGTTCTCGAAGCAGTAGTAGCTGCTGAAAATATTGAGACATCAGAAGATGAGCTTAACAAAGAAATTGAAAATATGGCTTCAATGTATCAGATGGAAGTTGATAAATTAAAAGAAGTTATTGGCGAAGAAGAGAAAAAGCAGATCAGCCTTGATCTTGCTGTACAGAAAGCAGTTGAGATGGTTACATCAGCAGCAGTTGAAAAATAATTGTTAACTTACGTCAGCCGATTTTAAGACAGGTGGTTTTGCGCCTGTCTGAGCGGTTGGCGTTTTGCACTATATAAAGGGGGAACACAAAATGAGTTACAGCATACCTTATGTTATCGAAAAGACAAGCGGAGGAGAACGCTCATACGATATTTATTCAAGATTATTGCAGGAAAGAATTATTTTTCTTTCAAATGAAGTAAATGATGATATTGCAAGCCTTGTAGTTTCACAGCTTCTTTTCCTTGAATCACAGGATTCTACAAAGGATATACATCTTTATATAAATAGTCCGGGAGGTTCAGTAAGTGCCGGATTTGCAATTTACGACACAATGAATTATGTAAAGTGTGATGTTTCTACTATATGTATGGGACTTGCTGCAAGTATGGGAGCATTCCTTCTTGCAGGTGGAGCAAAGGGAAAGAGATTTGCACTTCCTAATTCTGAGATTATGATACATCAGCCTTCAGGCGGAGCAAAAGGTCAGGAAACAGAGATAAGGATTGTTGCAGAACAGATACTTAAGACAAGAGAGAGATTAAATCAGATACTTGCAGAGAATACAGGAAAGCCTCTTGATGTAATTGCGGCAGATACAGAGCGTGATAACTATATGACAGCTTTAGAGGCTAAGGAGTATGGTCTTATTGACGAGATAGTAACAAATAGAAAATAAAGTTAATGTTCAGGGGAGGTCGAAATGGCAAACAAAAAAGACGACGCAAAATTAAAGTGTTCTTTTTGTGGAAAAACTCAGCAGCAGGTTCGCAAACTCATAGCAGGACCAAATGTGTATATATGCGATCAGTGTATAGAACTTTGTTCAGAAATTCTTGACGAAGAACTTGGAATTGACAACGAAGAATATTTCGACGATAGTGATATTAATTTACTTAAGCCAAAGGAAATTAAGAGTTTCCTTGATGAATATGTTGTAGGACAGGATGATGCCAAAAAGGTATTGTCGGTTGCAGTGTACAATCACTATAAAAGAGTGCTCTCAGGCAAAAATATGGATGTTGAGTTACAGAAGAGTAACATCATGATGGTAGGACCTACAGGTTCAGGAAAGACATTTTTAGCACAGACACTTGCGAAAATACTTAATGTGCCATTTGCTATTGCGGATGCAACAGCTCTTACAGAGGCAGGTTATGTTGGAGAAGATGTTGAAAATATACTTCTTAAGATAATTCAGGCAGCAGATTATGACCTTGAGCGTGCCGAGCATGGAATTATTTATATAGATGAGATAGATAAGATTACCAGAAAGGGTGAAAATGTATCCATTACAAGAGATGTATCAGGAGAGGGTGTTCAGCAGGCACTTTTGAAAATCCTTGAGGGAACCGTTGCAAGTGTTCCTCCTCAGGGCGGCAGAAAACATCCGCATCAGGAGTTTTATCAGCTTGATACAACTAATATATTGTTTATCTGTGGTGGTGCATTTGACGGACTTGAGAAGATTATCGGAACAAGAATAGGTCAGAAATCCATCGGGTTCAATGCAGAAATTGCAACTGAAAAAGATGACAATATCGGTGACCTTTTCAGACAGGTTCTTCCGGAAGATTTTGTTAAATTCGGAATAATTCCTGAGCTTATTGGACGTCTTCCGATAAATGTTGCACTTGATCTTCTTGAAGAGGAAGCTCTTGAAAGGATACTTGTTGAGCCTAAAAATGCTATCACAAAACAGTATAAAAAGCTTCTTGAACTTGATGGAGTTAAACTTAGTTTTGATGATGAGGCAATCAAGGCTGTCGCAAAACTTTCATTTGAAAGAAAAACGGGAGCAAGAGGACTTCGTGCCATTATGGAGGATGTTATGACTGATGTAATGTATGAAGTTCCGTCAGAGGATGACATAAAAGAATGTGTCATTACAAAAGAAGCTGTTTTAGATAAAGAATCACCAAAACTGATAATGGACGATGACGAGGTAAGGCAGATTTCCTCAAAACAAGATGGAAAGAGCGCCTAAAACATTACTGTTATCGGTCATGCAGAATGTGTGGACGGAAATCTTGAAATAGTTATATAATATAAAATCAGAGGGATTACTTGTTAATCCCTCTTTTATATTATATAATGTTATTTAAGTGTGCTTATAAGTTCATAAAATAATAAGATGATGCCAAGGGTCAAAAGACTTATGAGCGAAACTTTAAATTTGGAGGAATTAGAGTGGAACAAAACATAGACAACAATGAGAATTATTCTAACAATAATATAGAAAATATAGAAAACTATACATCAGTTCCTGTTGTAACTTTGAGAGATGTGGTAGTATTTCCGGGAACGACAGTATATTTTGAGGTCGGCAGAGAAGCGACAGTAAAAGCGGTCAATGAGGCAATGCATAAAAAGCAGTATATTTTTGCTGTTGCACAAAAAGACCCTAAAGTAGAACATCCGAAACAGGAGGATTTGTTTGATGTTGGAACGCTTGCACAGGTTAAACAGCTTGTGAGTATGCCGGGAAATGTTGTAAGAGTCATTATAGTAGGACAGAAGAGAATGAAACTTGAAAATCTTGAATATAATGACGGATATTATCAGGCAGACCTTACGGAACTCGAAGAGACAAGACAGATAAGTTATGATGTAGAAACGATTGCTCTTATAAGAGGATTGAAAGATTTATTTACAGTCTATGTGAATGAGCAGGGAAAGATAAATAAAAACGTAGTTGAGGAAATTATGGACTGCACTGACTTAAATAGTCTTATAAATCAGATTGCTACAAGCATACCTGTCAACTATCAGTTTAAGCAGAAAATTCTTAATGAACAGGATATATACCAGAGACATGAAGATATATCCATAATATTGAGCAGGGAAATAGGAATACTGAGAATTCAGGATGATGTTGCAAGAAGAGTTAAGTCGCAGGTAGAAAAAAATCAAAAAGAATATTATCTGCATGAGCAGATAAAAGCTATTCATAAAGAACTTGGCGACGACGATTCGGAGACAGATGCAGACAGATACAGTGCCAAGCTTGAAAAACTTAAAGCACCTAAAAAGGTGAAAAAGAAGATAGCACAGGAGATAAAGAGGTTTAAACTCACAAATTCAAATTCGTCAGAAAATTCAGTGATAAGAGGGTACATTGAGACACTTCTCACAATTCCGTGGAAAAAAGCCAGTGAGGATAATACTGATATTCAAAATGCCGAGAATGTTTTAAATGAGGACCATTATGGTTTAAAGGATGTAAAAGAAAAAGTTATTGAGTGTCTTGCGGTTAAGGCAATAAAAAAAGACGGTTACAGTCCTATAATGTGCCTTGTCGGACCTCCGGGAACAGGAAAAACATCTATTGCAAAGTCTATCGCAAGAGCGATGAACAGGAAATACATAAGGATATGTCTCGGTGGTGTAAGGGATGAAGCTGAGATAAGAGGGCACAGAAGAACTTATGTCGGAGCTATGCCGGGACGCATTATTGCGGGAATAAGAAACGCAAAAGTAAAAAATCCGCTTATATTATTTGATGAGATAGACAAAATGGGAGCTGACTATAAGGGAGACCCTTCATCTGCACTTCTTGAAGTGTTAGACCCTGAGCAGAATAAAAATTTTTCAGATCATTATGTAGAATTACCTGTAGATTTATCACAGGCGATGTTTATATGTACTGCAAACTCGCTTGACACCATACCGAGACCTCTTTTAGATCGTATGGAGATAATACAGTTGTCAGGTTACACTGAAAATGAAAAATTCCATATAGCAAAAAATTATCTTGTACAAAAGCAGATAAATGCCAATGGATTGACAAAAGAACAGTTTAATATATCGGATAAAGCTATTCATACCGTTATCCAGAATTATACAAGGGAGGCAGGCGTAAGAGGTCTTGAGAGAAAGATTGGAACATTGTGCAGAAAAGCCGCAGTTGAGGCTGCAAAAGATTCCGAGGTAAAGATAAGAATTTCAAACAGGAATATTAAAAAATTCCTTGGAAATTATAAATATACACTTGATGCGGTTTCAGATAAGCCACAGGTTGGTATCGTAAGAGGTCTTGCATGGACTTCTGTCGGGGGAGATACATTAGAGATAGAAGTAAATGTCATGAAGGGAAAAGGAGCATTACAGTTAACCGGAAAACTCGGTGATGTTATGCAGGAATCAGCAAAGATAGCATTGTCCTATGTTAAATCACAGCTTACGGACGTTGTAGCTGATGATTTCTTTGAAAAGCATGATATACATCTACATGTTCCAGAGGGAGCAGTACCAAAAGATGGTCCTTCAGCAGGAATTACAATGGCGACTGCCATGTATTCGGCATGCACCGGCAAAAAAGTCAAAGCTGATGCGGCAATGACAGGCGAGATTACGCTTCGTGGAAGAATTCTTCCGATAGGCGGTTTAAAAGAGAAAATTCTTGCGGCAAAAGCAGTTGGTGTAAAGCTTGTGTTTGTACCTGAAAAGAACAGAAAAGATGTTGAGGAATTTGACAGTGAAGTTACGGAATGTGTTGATATAAGATTTGTAACAGAAGCACCTGAAGTTTGGAAATTAGTATTAGAGGAATAAGATTATATGAAGATAAAGAGTGTTAACTTAGAGACGGTTTGCGGAATAACAAGTGTTCTTCCTGAAAATGACAAAGTAGAGATTGCATTTGCAGGAAGGTCAAATGTTGGAAAAAGTTCACTTATAAATGCATTGATGAACAGAAAAGCATATGCGAGGACATCTTCGCAGCCGGGAAAAACGCAGACAATCAATTTTTATAATATAAACGAAGCTTTATATTTTGTCGATCTGCCTGGATACGGTTTTGCCAAAGTATCAAAGGAAACTGTCGCAAAATGGGGAAAGATGATAGACAATTATCTTGAAAATTCAAAAGTTTTAAGACTGGTATTTTTGCTGGTAGATATAAGACATAAGCCGAACAGCAATGACATACAGATGTATGACTGGTGTGTAGAATATGGATTCAATCCGGTTATCGTTGCGACTAAGGAAGACAAAGTGAAAAGGTCACAAAAAGCGAAACTTATCAAGGATATAAAGCAGACTTTAAATGTGGTAGAGGGTACGCCTGTAATTCCTTTTTCATCATTAACAAAAAACGGAAGAGACGAGATAATGGAATATATTGATCTTGTCTGTGAAAGATTTAATGATGAAAAAAATCAGGAGTAATTATACATTATATAATTAAAAATTATATAAATAAAGGCACAGTAATTTTATGTAAGATTAAAACAGGAGGTAAGGTTTTGAGTAACAGAAGATATGGTAAGATACTGTTGGGAATGTTTTTAATTGGTTTTATGATGTGTTTTATGTATAGGGATGCATCGGCATTTGGAAATCTGTTAAAGAGTGATGAGGTAGAAGTATTTGCCGGAACAACCATCAATTTGAGAGATTTCGTTGACGATGCATACATGCAGGATAATTATGGTGATGATTACAACAAAGATAAGGATGAACAGTTACTTTCATATGAGTTTAATATAGCTAACAGAAGCACTGATTGTGCAGAGTTTGACAGTTACGGAAATCTTATGACAAAAAAGCCGGGAACAGTCATTATCGACATTAAATTTTCGTACAGGAATGTATTTTCAATTGTGCCTTTTACAATCAATATAAAGGAACCTCAAACATTAAATGTAAGTTATGGAAAATCAGAAATTATAGAAGCTGCATCAGCTTATAATGCATGTGAGTATACTTTTTCATCAGAGAAGGACAGCGTAACAGTGAGTAATGACGGAAGTATAACAGTTCAGGGATTTACTGACTCAAAAATATACATGACAGGAAAAAACGGTGAAAAAATCGAAGTGGCAGATGTTTCTGTGAATACACCTGAATATACTGATGATGTGGTTGTAAGAGCTGTAGGAACAGAACCATATACACCTGAGATAAGTGATTATACAAGTCTTGCAGGTGATAAACCGATAGAATGGACTTCTGGTGACGAAGATATAATGAAAGTCACAGACGGAGAACTTGAGGCTGTAGGAATCGGTGATACAACCATAAATGCGGCTATCACTGCAAAAAATGGAGATGTTTTGAATATCGGAGTTCCTGTAACAGTTACAAATCCTGTTATTCCTGACAGTAAAATGATTGTTGCTGTCGGCGGAAAAAAAGCAATAAAATTAGAGGGAACATGTGAAAACAGCGCAGTAACTTTGGTTAAGTCAACAAAAAATAAGGTATCACTTACAGATGACGGCAAGTTGTATGCATTAAAAAAAGGAACAGACAATATAACGATTTCTGTTGACGGAAAAGAAATGGATTGTGACGTTAAGATTACTAATCCGTCTTTAAGATATACAACTATAGTGACATATAAGGGTGCAAAAAGAAAAATGCCTGTAAAGGGAACGATTTCAGGCAGTGACGTTACATATGAGTCAAAGAATGCGGCTACTGTTGACGTTACAGACACAGGAGTGATAAGTGCAAAAAAATCAGGTCATGTAAAAGTAGTTGCAAATGTAGACGGAAAAAATATTACGGCAAATGTTGAGATTGCTTCTAAAAATGCTTACAGGGCAGCAAAAAAAGAAATTGAAATTTCAAAGACAAAGACAAGATACAGTCAGGCGAGAAGAATGTCTGCTCATTATTATGACTGCAGTTCAATAGTATGGAGAACATACAGAAGATATGGAGTTAATTTTGGAGTAAATTCATCATGGGCACCGACAGCAGCAAGTATGGGATACTGGTGTACAAAAAATAATAAGATTATTTATAAAAAAGGAGTTTCAGCTTCAAAGCTTCTTCCGGGAGATGTTATTTTTTATTCATATCAGAAGAACGGAAGATATAAAAATATAAGTCATGTTGAGATGTATGTCGGAAACGGAAAAAGTGTTTCAGCAAGCAGTTCTCATAACAGAGTTATACATTATGCATACAAAAGCAGTTCTGTAGTAATGATTGCAAGACCGACAAAATAGTGATAGATTATTAGGTATACTGTGATTATATACTTAAAATTATAATTTGAAAAATTGGAGGCAATGAAGATTAAAATGAAAATAGTCGTTTTAGCTGGTGGTATAAGTACAGAGAGGGATGTTTCACTTATTTCAGGTGCAGGTATTTTAAAGGCTCTTAGGGAAAAGGGACATCAGGTTATTCTTCTTGATGTATTTCTCGGATATAAAAAAAGAGGCGAGGATGTAAGTAATATATTTGAAAAAGCTGCTGAGATGGACAGTCAGGTAAATGATATACAGGCAGTTGATCCTGATATTGAACAAGTCAAGAAAATGAGAAACGGTGATGAAAAAGGGCTGTTCGGACCAAATGTTATTGAAATCTGCAGGCAGGCAGATATAGTTTACATGGGGCTTCACGGTGCAGATGGCGAAAATGGAAAAGTTCAGGCGGCTTTCGATGTACTGGGGATAAAGTATACAGGTTCGGATTATCTTGGAAGTGCTCTTGCTATGGATAAGGGAATGGCAAAGAAGGTATTTTTACAAAGTAAAATACCTACACCAAACGGTTTTACAATGACTAAATCCCATATCCATGAACTTCCTAAAGAAATTGGTTATCCATGCATTGTAAAACCCTGTTGCGGCGGTTCAAGTGTCGGAATGAGTATTGTCAAAAATGAGACAGAGTACAAAAAAGCTCTTGACTTGGCATTCAAATATGAGAATGAAGTTGTAGTCGAGGAATATATTAAAGGAAGAGAATTTTCGGTAGGTGTTATTGGTGGAAAGAGTCTGCCTATCATAGAGATTATACCAAAGTCAGGTGTATACGATTATGAGACAAAATATCAGCCGGGAATGGCAACAGACGTTTGTCCGGCTCCGCTTTCGGATGAGATAACAGACAAAATGCAGACATATGCCATTGATGTATACAGGGAACTTAAGCTTGGCTCATATGCGAGAATTGATTTCTTACTCGATGCGGATGACAATATGTACTGCCTTGAAGCAAATACCCTTCCGGGAATGACAGCTACAAGTCTTTTACCACAGGAGGCAAAAGTTCTCGGAATAGAGTACGGAGTTTTGTGCGAGCAGGTTATAGCACAGGCACTTGCAGCATACAACGGTGAGTCAGAAGAACTTCCTAAACCGGGAACAAACAGTCATTATGGTAAAGCTGACTTAAAAAAACTTTAGAATGGGAGCTTAGTCATATGAGAGAATTGACAATAGAAAAAATAGCTGAAATCTGCAATGGTAAGTTTTACAAAGGAGACAAGACACAAAATCAGGAAATTTCTTCAATAACGACAGACAGCAGAAAAATTGAAAACGACTGTATGTTTGTTGCGATAAAGGGAGAGAGAGCAGACGGCAATAAATTTATAGCTAAAGCGTATGAAGACGGTGCATTGGTATGTTTATCGGAAAATGAGCCTGATGCAAATGATGTCACTGTTTCAGAAAATAAGGGATACATAGTTGTAAAATCATGCTTCCAGGCATTAAAAGACATAGCAGAGTTTTATCGTGAAGTTATGCAGACAAAAATAGTAGGTATTACGGGAAGTGTCGGAAAAACCTCAACAAAAGAGATGCTTGCATCGGTAATATCGGAAAAGTTTAATACATTAAAGACACAGGGCAATTTCAACAATGAAGTTGGTGTACCGCTTACATTGTTCAGACTGAGAGAGGAACATGAACTGGCAATAGTAGAGATGGGAATAAGTGATTTTGGTGAGATGTCAAGGCTTGGAAAAATAGTTAAACCGGATATGTGTGTTATTACAAATATAGGTCAGTGCCATCTCGAAAATCTGGGTGACAGAGATGGTGTTCTTAAAGCAAAGACGGAAATATTTAATTTTCTTAAAGAGGGTGGCAAAGCATTTCTTAACGGGGATGACGATAAGCTTGCAACAGTTAAAGAAGTGAATGGGTTAAAACCTGTTTTCTTTGGATTTGATAAGAAAAATGATGTGTATGCCACAGATGTAGACACAAAAGGTCTTGCAGGAACATCTTTTACGGCAGTTACACCTAATGGGAAAATGAAAATTCGTGTAAATGTTCCGGGACATCATATGGTATCAAATGCACTTGCAGCTGTTGCTATCGGACTTGAACTTGGCTTAAATGAAAAGCAGATTGCGGCGGGAGTTGCAGCGTTTAAGCCGGTATCGGGACACAGCAGCATTGTTGAAACTAAGCATTTTACGATAATGGATGACTGCTATAATGCAAACCCTGTTTCCACGAAAGCGGGAATTGACGTTCTGATACAGACTGATGAAAGAAAAGTTGCGATACTCGGTGATATGTTTGAACTTGGTGCTGATGAAAGAAAAATGCATTATGAGGTCGGTGAATATGCGGCTAAAAAGGGTATAGACTGTATCATATGTGCAGGAGAACTTGCCAAAGAGTATTATGACGGCGCAAAGGCGGCAGGCAAGAAAGAAAATTTATATTATTTTCCATCGAGAGATGAGGCAATAGAAAATTTGAAAGATATTGTAAAAGCAAATGATGCAATTCTCGTAAAAGCATCCCATGGAATGAAATTTGAAAAGATAGTTGAAGTTTTAAAACAGATGTGATAGAATAATGTGCGTTAAAAGCTTTGAATGTGCAAAGTAGTTATAGATTATTCATTTAGAGAGAAGATGTCCCCGGCTGAAAGCATCTTTATGTTACGGTTTATGATGAATTTCCCACAGGAGCTTCACTGTTGAAGTTTTTAGTAGGCGGTGACGGATTGGCAGCCGTTATTTGCAAATTAAGTGTTTATGTGTAGTTCACATGAAAAACAGGGTGGTACCGCGGCAGAAGCCGTCCCTGACTGCAGGCAGTTTGGGAGGTACCTTTATATATAAAACTTTCCGTTTTGTTTGCGGAGAGTTTTTTTTGTTATAGGAAAAAAAGAAGTTTCCTATAACATAAAAAAACTCCCGTTAGAATCGTACTGCGGCAATAAAAGATATGTCATTAAAAATGACAAAATGACAGCGAAAAATATAAGAAAGGAAAAAAGAAATGAAAGACAAACTTAAGAAAATTCTTGATGATGCGATGACACAGATTGATTCGTCAGAGCATTTGGACAGACTTAATGAGATTAAGGTATCGTTTTTAGGAAAAAAGGGAGAACTTACATCAGTATTAAAAGCGATGAAAGATGTAGCACCGGAGGACAGACCGAAGGTTGGACAGCTTGTAAATGAGGCAAGAAAAGCCATTGAAGAAAAATTAGATGAAAAAAGAGATATATTTGAAAAAGCGGTTTTGGAGGAAAAACTTAAGAGTGAGACAATAGATGTCACACTTCCGGGCAAAAAACTTGCAATGGGACACAGCCATCCAAATACAATAACACTTGAAGAAGTTGAAGATATATTTGTGGGAATGGGATATGAAGTTGTTGAAGGTCCTGAAGTTGAATATGATTATTACAACTTTGAGGCACTTAATATTCCTGATAATCATCCTGCAAAAGATGAACAGGACACATTCTATATAACAAAGGATATTCTTCTTCGTTCACAGACATCATCAGTTCAGGTTCATGAGATGGAGAAGGGAAAACTTCCTATAAGAATGATAGCACCGGGAAGAGTATTCCGTTCAGACGAGGTAGATGCTACACATTCACCTACATTCCATCAGATAGAGGGACTTGTAATCGACAAGAATATAACATTTGCGGATCTTAAAGGAACACTTCAGGAATTTGCAAAGAGACTTTTTGGAGAGGATACAAAAGTAAAATTCCGTCCTCATCATTTCCAGTTTACAGAGCCGAGTGCAGAGATGGATGTTACATGTTTCAAATGTGGCGGAAAAGGTTGCCGTTTCTGTAAAGGTTCAGGCTGGGTAGAGATTCTTGGATGTGGAATGGTGCATCCGCATGTACTTGAAATGAGTGGAATAGACCCTGAGGAATATACAGGATTTGCATTTGGTGTAGGTCTTGAGAGAATCACATTGTTCAAATATGAAATTGACGATATGAGACTTTTATATGAAAATGACACTCGTTTCCTTAAACAGTTCTAAAATTTGTAAAGAGTAATGATAGTAGAAAAGAAAGCAGGTATAAAAATATGGATACATCTTTTTCATGGATAAAAGCATATGTTCCTGAACTTGATTGTACAGCTCAGGAATATACGGATGCGATGACTTTATCAGGCACAAAAGTTGAGGGATTTACTGAATTTGACAAGAACCTTGATAAAATTGTTGTAGGTAAGATAAATAAGATTGAGAAACATCCTGACGCAGACAAACTCGTTATTTGTCAGGTACAGGTGGACGAAGATGGCACACAAGTACAGATTGTAACAGGAGCATCAAATGTGGCAGAAGGTCAGAAAGTACCGGTTGTTCTTGATGGAGGACATGTCGCAAGTTCACATAAAGACGGTGAGTCAGAAAACGGATTTAAGATAAAGAAAGGAAAACTCCGCGGTGTTGAATCATTCGGAATGATGTGTTCTATTGAGGAACTTGGTTCAACAACGGATATGTATCCTGATGCTGCAAAAGACGGAATTTACATTTTAAGTGATAATCCTGAGTACAAGGATGCAAAAATTGGCTCAGATGTGGTTGAACTTCTCGGACTTCATGATGTAAGATTTGAGTATGAGATAACATCAAACAGAGTAGACTGTTTCGGGATGATTGGTATTGCAAGAGAGGTTGCTGCAACATTTGGCAAGGAGCTTGTCGTACCGGAAGTTAAAGAGACAGGAAACAGTGAAGATGTAAATGATTATATATCAGTAGATGTGAAAAATCCTGAGCTTTGCCCAAGATATACAGCGAGAGTTGTAAAGAACATTAAGATTGCACCGTCACCTGAATGGATGCAGAGAAGACTTGCATCAGTCGGAATACGTCCTATAAACAATATCGTAGATATAACTAATTATGTTATGGAAGAATATGCACAGCCTATGCATGCATATGACCTTGACAAGATTGAGGACAGAAAGATTATCGTAAGAAAAGCAGACAATGGGGAAAAGTTTGTTACACTCGATGGTCAGGAAAGAGAACTTGATGACACAATGCTTATGATATGCGATGGAAAGAAGCCTGTTGGAATAGCAGGTATCATGGGTGGAGAAAACTCAATGATAACTGACGATGTAACGACAATGCTTTTTGAGGCAGCGACATTTGACGGAACAAATATCAGACTTTCAGGAAAGAAACTTGGTATGCGTACTGATGCTCAGGCAAAATTTGAAAAGGGACTCGACCCGAACAATGCAATAGAAGCCATGAACAGGGCATGCCAGCTTGTAGAGGAACTTGGTGCAGGCGAAGTTGTCGGCGGAGCAATAGATTATTATCCTGTAAAGAAAGAGCCGATAACAATACCTTACAATGTAGAAAAGATAAATGCACTTCTTGGAACAGACATTGATGAAGATACAATGGTAAAATATTTTGAAAAACTTGACCTTACTGTTGATACAGATAAGAAAGAAGTTATCGTTCCTACATGGAGACAGGACCTTGAGAGACTTGCCGACCTTGCAGAAGAAGTAGCAAGATTTTACGGATATGACAAGATTCCTATGACACTTCCAAAGAGTTCAGCTACAGCAGGAGGATTGTCTGAGAAACTTAAACATGAAAAAGCAGCGAGAATAGTAGTAGAGGGCTATGGATTTAATGAGGGAATGACATTCTCATTTGAGAGTCCGAAAATTTATGACAAGTTAAATCTTCCTGAGGATGATGTACTTAGAAAGAGCATAAAGATAACGAATCCTTTAGGTGAGGATTACAGTGTAATGAGAACATCTGCACTCGGTGGAATGCTCACATCACTTTCAACCAATTATAATAGAAGAAACAAGAACGTAAGACTTTATGAACTTGCCAACGTATATCTTCCAAAACAGCTTCCGCTTACTGAACTTCCGGATGAGCGTATGCAGCTTACACTCGGAATGTACGGGGACGGAGATTTCTTCACAATGAAAGGTGTTATAGAAACACTTATGTCAAAACTCGGTCTTAAGAAAAAGGCAGAGTATGACCCTCAGGCAGGAAAAGCATTCCTCCATCCGGGACGTCAGGCAAAAGTTATGTATGACGGAGTACAGATTGCTTATTTGGGAGAAGTTCATCCGACAGTACAGAAGAATTTTGCAATCGGAGAGAGAACATATATTGCTGTAGTTGATATGAAAGCAATTATGGACAAGGCTGATTTTGAAGTAAAATATGAGGGTGTACCAAAATTCCCTGCTATGACAAGAGACATCAGTCTCAGCATGAAGAAAGAAGTTCTTGCAGGAGATGTAGAGAAAATCATAAGCAAAAAGGGTGGAAAACTTGTAGAGTCATATGAACTTTTTGACGTATATGAGGGTTCACAGCTTAGCAAGGGATTTAAGTCACTTGCATACAAGATAGTATTCAGGGCAAAAGACCATACACTTAAAGATGACGAAGTAAATGCAGCAATGGATAAGATTATAAAGGCACTAGCTGAGATAGAAGTTGTTCTTCGTCAGTAATATAAGCAGGCATGGTTTAAAGCGTGCCCGGCGTATAAGATAAATTTATGATAAACAGGCAGTATCGTTAAAAACGGAATTGCCTGTTTATTGTGTAATAAAAATTTAATTATTTTAATATAGTAAAACTGATAAATTTAATATATTATGATATAATAAGCAAAGCGTGCTCATCTTAGGAGTTTCTGACGAAACTTCATTATGCGCGGAAATCATGTGCACAAATTTAAGGCGCATGGGAATGGGGACTAAAATGAAAAAGAAACATAAGTTTATAATAAAAGCTGTTTCGTGGATTTTATTTATAATATATCTTATAATGATGGTTTATTTTTTGTTTTTTAGTGAAATGCTTGGAAGAACACCGAGTGATACATATCACTATAATCTGAAGCCATTTACCGAAATACAGCGATATATGACAAATTATAAAAAACTCGGCAGTTTTTACGTTATTTTAAATCTTATGGGAAATGTTATATGTTTTATGCCGTTGGGGTTTGTGTTACCAATTTTATCTAATAAAAACAGAAATATTTTTAAAGTTACACTTATATGTCTTTTATGTTCAATCGCAGTCGAATTGACACAGCTTATATCGAAACTTGGTTCCTGTGATGTAGATGATGTTATTTTAAACACATCAGGCGGGATTTTGGGCTATATATGTTTTTTGATATGCATGTTTATATTCAGACATAAGACATCAAAGAAAAGGCGGAAGAAAAAGTAGAATATAGAGTATAGAGGAGTATTATGTTTAAGAGAAAACGAAAAAAAGAAGGTGAACTGAGACTTACCGATAAAAAGCATCCTATATCGGGAATATGGTCAGTTTTGATAGGAGTATTTGCACTTATTATGTTTATTGTCACATGCTTTATCTCAGGTGATAATGGCGGAAAAGGCGGAATTATAGTAGGTATAGTGGGAATACTTTGTTTTATCATAAGTGTTTCAGGATTTATTTTATCGTGGATGAGTCTCAGAAAAGAAAATATAAGATATCTGTTTCCGACGATAGGTGCCGTTGTTAACGGATTGCAGATAATAGGTTATATGATAGTCTATATATGGGGGTCGTATATGTAGAAGAATTTAGATAAGTTCAGAATAAGTTCGTATAATTTGTGCAAAAAGAATTAAAAAAATTATGTTTTTTGTAGAAAAAATAAAAGTTATAATCAGATTTATTAAACAGAAGAAATAATATATTTTATATTACTGTTAAAAATCATATGGAAACGAGGAAGATTATTATATGGCAATGAACTTTTCAGAAGAAGAAAAAAAGAAAATGTTAGAAGATGATTCTGAAATTTATCAGAAGAGAGAAGATGGGCTTGACGCAAATAACGGAGAGCTGAAAAAATTAAAAGGGCGTCAGAAGAGAGAGTATTTCAGGCAGTATTATATGGGAACTGTGGCAGTTATTGTGGTGGTGGCAATTCTTGCAGTTCTGTTTTTTAAGAATGCCGTTGAGAAAAAACCGCAGTGTGCTCTTTATATAGCGATAGAAGATGATGTTCTCGATGAAGATAAAGTCGCTGATTTTGAAAAAGCTGTTGAGAAATATTTAAATATTGACGGTGAAAAGGAATATGTAAAGATAGACAACGGAACAGACTCTAAACAGGTGCAGACATATATTTATTCAGGGATTATCGATGTTGTTATAGCATCGGAAGATACATATAAGACAAGGGCTAAAGAAGGCTGTATGATGGAACCTTCGGCAGATGACACGGTATCATTTTACAAGGATTATGACAAAGATAAGCAGTTTTTCTGTGAATATGTATCGGGAGAGGATGTAAGAGAAAGCGAAAAGACTGCCAATGAAGCTGAATCAGCAGATGGTAAAACATATAATTTCGGACTTTATTTAGATGGCAGTGAGAAATATACCAAGTCACTTGGGGGACTTGTAAAGAAACCGGTAATAGGCATAACAGCAACATCAAAGCATAAGGAAGAGGCTGTCCAATTTATAAAGTGGATGATGAAGTAACTATATATAAAAATATACCAAAAAAAGTTGATTTTTGGTATTTATTATAGTATTTTTGCTAAAATGTAAAAAGTTGGTTGACAGACGATTATTTATGTATATAATAATAGTCATGACAAAGGTGTCACGAAGAAATATTCGTGGCACTTTTTTTGTATTATTTTGCCAGTTAGATTTGTTGTCCGGACACACAGATAAAAACAGGTTAAAACATGATACATTCTGACAATTTTATATATGAATTTTTAGGATGGCATCACGATAAAAAGGAGGCACATTTATATGTCAAATGAAATTTTAGATTATATTAACAGTAATCTGTGGGGTGTTTGGTACCTCATAGGTGCCGCATTGGTTTTCTGGATGCAGGCAGGCTTCGCAATGGTTGAAGCAGGATTTACAAGGGCGAAAAACTCAGGAAATATTATTATGAAAAACCTTATGGACTTTTGTATAGGAACAGTAATGTTCATTGTGATAGGTTATTCATTATTACTTGGAAGCGATGTTGGAGGCTTTTTTGGAACACCGGGATTTGATATATTTAAGAATTATTCAGATTTTGATTTCTCAGGATTTGTATTTAACTTAGTATTCTGTGCTACAACAGCTACTATAGTTTCAGGTGCAATGGCAGAGAGAACTAAATTTATCTCATATTGTGTATATTCAGCAGTTATCTCAGCAGTTATTTATCCGATTGAGGCTCATTGGACATGGGGCGGCGGATTTCTTGCACAGATGGGATTTCATGATTTTGCCGGTTCAAACTGTATTCACATGGTAGGTGGTATATGTGCTCTTATCGGAGCAGCAATGCTTGGACCTCGTATCGGTAAATTCAGCATGAGAACAGGAAAACCACATGCTATTCCGGGACACAACCTTACAATAGGTGCACTCGGAGTATTTATCCTTTGGTTAGGATGGTATGGATTTAACGGAGCAGCAGCAACTTCACTTGAGGATTTAGGTTCAATTTTCCTTACAACAACAATTGCTCCGGCAGTGGCAACAGTAGTATGTATGATATTTACATGGATTAAATATGGCAAGCCTGATGTTTCAATGTGTCTTAATGCATCACTTGCAGGTCTTGTTGCAATCACAGCATCATGTGATGTTACTGATTGTTTAGGTTCATTTATCATCGGTGCAGTGGCAGGTGTGCTTGTTGTATTCGGTGTATGGCTTCTTGATTACAAACTCAAGATTGATGACCCTGTAGGTGCGGTAGCAGTACATATGATGAATGGTATTTGGGGAACATTTGCAGTCGGACTTTTCGCTACAAAATCAGCACCGGGATTTCAGATTGCGCTTGATGGCGGAGCAATAAAAGCCGAGGGACTTTTCTATGGCGGTGGATTTACACAGCTTGGACTTCAGTTGATTGGTATGGGAGCAACAATAGCATGGACAATTGTTACAATTACTATAACATTCCTTGTTATTAAGAATACATTAGGTCTTAGAGTATCAGCAGAGGAAGAACTTCAGGGTCTTGATTCGGTTGAACATGGACTTTCATCAGCATATGCAGACTTTATGCCGGCAGGAAACATGTTCTACTCAGCAGGAACTTCAGTTGAGACACTTAAGGGAAATGTTCCTATGGATAAGGCGGTTGAGGTTACAAATGTATCAAAAACTTCAGCACCTAAGCCTGCTGCATTTAAGGAAAATAAGGCAGAGGAAAAAACAGAAACGGCTAAACTTACAAAGGTTTCAATTATATGTAAGCAGAGTAAGTTTGAAGAACTTAAAGAATCTCTTAACAATATAGGAGTAAATGGTCTTACAGTTACTCAGGTACTTGGATGTGGAACACAGAAAGGTATGACCACAAAATATCGTGGTGCAGAGCTTGATGTGGTACTTCTTCCTAAGATGAAAGTTGAAGTTGTAGTAAGTGCCGTACCTGTAGAGGAAGTTATTGAGACAGCGAAAAAAGCACTCTATACAGGAAATATCGGAGACGGAAAGATTTTTGTATATGATGTTGAAAATGTTGTTAAGGTTCGTACAGGTGACAGTGGATTTGATGCATTGCAGAGTGATGATGAGCTTTAATTTATGCCTGGGTCAATCACAAGCTTTACAATAGCTGTCCGTATGCAGGTAAGTAAATTTTGAAGGATTTTACCAAATATACAGAATATTATAAAGAGAACGGATTAGGGAGACTTTTTTAAGTCTCCTTAATTTTGCAAAAATACCAAAAATTAAAATTAAAATAAAACTGTGCAAATGGCGATGCGTTAATGAATTGTAACAATCGTAACAAAAATGTAATGCCGCTAAGTATTGACATTGTATCAATTTAAAACTATAATTCGTAAAGTGGAATAGGGAAAAGATATAATGATTTATGGAGGATATCATGAAAATCAGTAATAAACAAAAGAATAGTATTACAGGTAACAATGGTACATCGGGTCTTGGCAAAAAGATTGCTGCGATTGCTATTGGAGTTGTAGTTGTTTTGGTACTCGCAATCGTAATTGGAATAAGAGTTTACTACAACGGACATTGGTACTCAAATACTAAAATAGGTGATAAAGATGTTTCCGGCATGACACTTTCGGAAGCAACCAAAACTATGAAAGAAGTTTACAGTTCATATGAGCTTCAAATTAAAGGCCGCAATGATGGAAGCCTTACAATAAACGGTGATGACATTGACTATAATGTTGATGTTGAGACAGCTGTAAAGAAGGCATATGAAAAACAGCATTCAAAGTTTTCATTTTCAAAGTTATTTAAAAACAACGATACAAAGATAGAGCCAAAGGTTTCATTTGATGAGAATAAAGTTGATTCCATATTGAAATCTGCATCGATTGTAAAAGGAGACAGCAATTATAAAATAGTTGCTCCCGTAGATGCAAAAGCAACATATTCTAAAAAGAAAAATTGTTATCAGGTTGTAAAAGAAAATCCTGGAAATACGCTCGATAAGGATAATTTTTCAGAAGAGGTTAAAAAGGCACTTGATAACGGAGAGACATCAATGGATATAAGTGACAGTGAAAAATATCCTGATGTATATGTTAAACCGGAGATTACATCTGATGATAAAGAGATAAAAAAAGAAGTTAATGCATGTAATGCAGTAGCACTCAGATGGGTGACTTGGACTATTCATAAGGGAGTTCAGGAAAGTGCGACCCCTGAGGATATCAGCAAGTGGATTACATATAACAACGGAAAAGTTGTTCTCGATAATCAGGCAATGCGTGACTGGATGGAAAAATTATGCTTAAAGTATAAAACATTAGGCGGAACAAGAAAATTTAAGAGTCACACAGGAAAGATGATTAAACTTTCAGGTGGTGATTACGGATGGCAGCTTGATTATGAAAAAATGTGCGCTCAGTTAAAAGACAGCGTAAATAAAAAGATGAGTAAAAAACTTCAGCGTGCATATATTAAAAATAATGATGAAGAAAGCCAGAAAGCAGTTACAGTCACAAACAAACCTGAATGGCTTGGAACAGCATACAGATATGACCCTGAAAACAAAATGAATGACTGGAATAAAAACAGTTATATAGAGGCTGATTTAGGCGCACAGATGGTATATGTCTTTAAAAACGGAAAGGTTATCTATTCATGCCCTACAATTTCAGGAAAGCCTGTACCGGGCAGAAAGACAACAACAGGAATGTTCTTTATAAAAGACCATGCAAGACATAGAGTACTTAGAGGAGACAACTATGCGACACCTGTTGCGAACTGGGTACGAATCACATGGACAGGAACAGGATTCCATCAGGCAGAGTGGCAGCCATGGGGAAGCTGGAGCCCTAGCCTTTATAAAGTGAGAGGTTCACACGGATGTCTCAATCTCAGCCCATCAAGCGCAGCAAGTATATATGAACTCACAAGCTATAAGCAGATGGTATTTATGCATTATTAAAAATATAATTCATAGAAGATTATTATAAAATATAAAAACAGTTCTATTTCTGAGTATCTCAGAAGTAGAACTGTTTTTTGTATAAACTTGATTATTATTATAAATATTTTTCATAATTCTTTTTTTGCGTCCGATTTTTTCGTCTGGGTATTTCTAAAACTATCCAAACAACTTAATTCCGTCAGATTCGCCATAAACAGCAAAACCATCAAAATCATTCTGCTCAAGTTTATTTAAGAACTTACCGAGTTTTTTAGGTCGTGCGATAACTGAAACCATATATTCATTTCTTAAATCTTCAGCATATGAAAGAGCGTCTGCATAGTTTTCTTTGTCGTAGAAAACAGCGATACGTTTTTTACGGTCAGGAATTGAATAATTCTGTTCCATAAGGATACCGAAAATTCTTTCAAATCCGATAGAGAAACCTACTGCAGGGATGTCCTGATTTAGGAATTTTCCGATAAGATTATCATAGCGTCCGCCGCCTGCGACTGCACCACTGTAACCCTCGGCTGCGACTTCAAATATAGTACCTGTATAGTAGCCCTGACCTCTTACAAGAGAAGGAGTGAATTCGACAGGTATCGTTCCGTTTGAAGCTTTATCTACAGTATCGATAATATATTTAAGGTCATTTACATATTCTGCATCACAGACATCAGCGATGGAGTCAAGAGTTAAACTTCCTCCCTCAAAGAGATTGATAAACTTCTCGATAGCGTTTTTATCAAATTCGTTGTCTTCAAGTTCTGTTTTTACGCCGCCAATTCCGATTTTGTCAAGTTTATCAAAGATAATGGCAAGCTTTTCATTGTCAGCTTCATCAAAACCTGCATAAGAGAAAATGCTTTTAAGGATACGGCGGTCATTTATCTTGACTGTATAATTTTTAAGACCCACTCTGTTTAAAGCTTTTGTAGTAGTAAGAATAAGTTCTATTTCCGCATCTCGTGAATCGTTTCCTATAATATCTATATCACACTGCATAAATTCACGCAGACGGCCTTTCTGAGGTCTTTCTGCCCTGTAAACCCTGTCCATCTGAATTACCTTAAAAGGTGTCATAAGTTCGTTTTTATTATTTGAAAAATATCTGGAAAGAGGAAGAGTGAGGTCATATCGGAGTCCCATATCTGAAAGTTCTTTTTCTGTTACATCGCTTTTTTCAAGAGCAGATGAAAGTTTTTTTCCTCTTTTGAGAACCCTGAATATAAGGTTAAGGTTTTCACCACCCTCGCTTTTATCAAGATTTACGGCATCTTCAATAATAGGAGTAGTGATGCGCATAAAACCTGATTCTCTATATGTTTCAGCGATTACATTTTGAAGATAATCTCTTATTTCAACTTCTTTTGGAAGGTAATCTCTTGTTCCTTTGACTGGTGTAGATTTCATATTGTTAACCATCCTTTCTGAAATATAATTTTGGTAAAATTTAGACATTAACTTAAAATCATGTTTTTTTAATAAAATAACCTTTAATACTTTATCATATCTTGCCTTTGAGGGCAAGGACGGGATAGATTACGGGATATTTTTCAAAGCAAAAAAAATCTTTTTTGACTTATTAGCGTGAATAGTGTAAAATTGAAAAATGAAAAAAGCCGTAGTATCGGTGAGTTAAACTATATGGAGGAAAGACATGGACAATAAGTTAAAAGTTGGTATCCTTGGTGGTACTGGAATGGTAGGACAGAGATTTATCTCATTATTAGAAAATCACCCTTGGTTTGAGGTTGTAGCAATTGCTGCAAGCCCAAGAAGTGCAGGAAAGACATATGAGGAAGCAATCGGGGGTCGTTGGAAGATGACTACACCAATGCCTGAAGCCGTTAAGAAGATTGTGGTACAGGATGTCAGCGATGTTCAGAATGTTGCTTCAAAAGTTGATTTCGTATTTAGTGCCGTAGATATGACAAAAGACGAGATTAAGAAGATTGAAGAAGAATATGCAAAGACAGAGACTCCAGTTGTTTCCAACAATAGTGCACATAGATGGACACCTGATGTACCGATGGTTGTGCCTGAACTTAATCCGGAGCATCTTGAGGTTATTGCAGATCAGAAAAAACGTCTTGGAACAACAAGAGGATTTATAGTAGTTAAACCAAACTGCTCTATCCAGAGTTACACACCTGCACTTCATGCCCTCAAAAAGGCAGGATATGAGCCAAAGACAGTTGTTGCAACAACATATCAGGCTATTTCAGGAGCAGGAAAGACATTTAAGGACTGGCCGGAGATGGAGCACAACATCATTCCGTTTATCGGCGGTGAGGAAGAAAAGAGTGAGCAGGAGCCACTTCGTATATGGGGTCACGTTGAGAACGGTCAGATTGTAAAAGCAGAAGGACCTGTTATTACAACACAGTGTATCCGTGTACCTGTACAGGATGGTCACACAGCAGCAGTATTTATGACATTTGAAGAAGGAAAGAAGCCTTCTAAAGAAGAAATTATTAGAGTTTGGAGAGAGTTTAGCGGAATGCCACAGGAACTTGGTCTTCCAAATGCTCCAAAGCACTTTATACAGTATCTTGAGGAGGATAACCGTCCACAGGTTTCACTTGATGTAAACTATGAAAACGGATTTGGAGTATCACTTGGACGTCTTCGTGAAGATACAGTATTTGATTACAAATTTGTTGGTTTATCACATAATACTGTTCGTGGTGCAGCAGGCGGAGCCGTGCTTATCGCAGAGCTTCTTAAAGCTAAGGGATATATTACAGCAAAATAATTTATAAGCGCCCATATATTTTACGGCGGATTCAGTTATGTTAAAAAACTAATAACAGTAACATGAATGGAGGTGCCAAATGAATAAGTATCGAATTTTAGTCAAAGGAATTGTTCAGAAGGGCAATAGATATCTGACAGTAGAAAAATGGTACGATGATAATATCGTAGAACCTTATCAATGGGAATTTATTGATGGAGAGGCAGAGTTTGGTGAATCACCGGACAAAGCGGTAGTTAGAAATATTCAGGAGCAGACGGGACTTATTACGGAAGTAGACAGAGTTCTTTATACATGGACATTTATGATTGGCTCAGAGTGCAATCTGGGACTGGCGTATCTTTGTCTTACAGAACAGGACGAGGATGATGTTGTGTTATCGGAAGAACTGCATGATGCTAAGTGGATTGAAGCAATTGATTTTGAAAATTACATCCATAATGAACGTATGCTTAAAGACCTTGAAAAGGCGGAACTTTATTAAATAAAAAGAGTGCATCTGTCAATGAAATTTGGCGGGTGCTCTCTGTGTATATAGGGAAAGGCATAAACATATTATGGAAAAAATTCTTATAAAAAATGGCAGGCTGGTAGATCCTGCAAATAATATTGATGAAAAAAGAGATATTCTTATAGAAGATGGAAAAATAAAGGAAGTTGCTGACTGTATAATGCAGGCTGGCGATGCAAAGGAAATAAATGCGGAGGGAAAAGCTGTTATGCCTGGATTTATTGATTTGCATGTACATTTGAGAGAACCCGGATTTGAGTACAAGGAGACTGTTGAAACGGGTGCTAAGGCAGCAGCGAGGGGTGGAGTTACATCTATTTGTCCTATGCCAAATACAAAACCTGTCATTGACAGTGCCGAAAGTGTAAAAGATCTGCTTAAAAGAGCAGAAAACGCACCTGTTCATATCCTTCCGATAGGAGCATGTACCGTCGGACAGGAGGGCAAAGAACTTGCTGATATTGAGGGGATGAAAGAAGCGGGCATAGTTGCACTTAGTGAGGATGGCAAATCTGTTATGGATTCGTCACTGTTTAGAAAGTCATTAAAGGAGGCTGCAAGACTTAATCTGCCGATGTTTTCTCACTGTGAAGATAAAGCTCTTGTCGAGGGTGGTGTCATGAATGCAGGAAAGAAGGCAGAAGAACTTGGACTTCCTGGAATTACAAATTCGGTTGAGGATGTAATTGTTGCAAGGGATATTATCATGTCAAAAGAAGCCGGAAACAGGCTTCATCTCTGTCATTGTTCAACAGCGGACAGTGTGGTTCTGGTTGAGATGGCAAAAAAACAGGGACTTTCTGTAAGTGCAGAGGTCTGCCCGCATCATTTTACTATGTCAGATGATGAGATTACAGAGGATAATGGAAGATTTAAAATGAATCCTCCACTCAGAAGCAGAGCAGATGTTGATGCTTTGAAAGAGGGTCTCAAAAACGGAATTATGGAAGTTATTTCTACAGACCATGCACCTCACGGGGAAGAAGAAAAAAATCAGACCATGTTGAAAGCTCCTTTTGGAATAGTAGGTCTTGAGACATCTTTTGCACTTGGTTATACAGAACTTGTAGATAAGGGCGTTCTTACACTTTCACAGCTTGTAGAAAAAATGAGTGTCAATCCGGCAAAAGTTCTTGGTATAGACAAGGGAAATCTTGCACAGGGAAAGGCTGCCGATATAGTTATTGCAGATATTACTGAGGAATATGAGATAGACAGCAAAAAGTTTGTATCAAAAGGAAAAAATACACCGTTTGACGGCAAAAAGGTAAAAGGAAGAGTTATTACGACGATAGTCGATGGAAAAATAGTATATCATGAATAAAGAAATGGAGGAAAATAAATGATAAATAAATTAGTTTCGGAGATTAAGAAAAAAAATGCACCTATAGTTGTAGGTCTTGACCCTATGCTCAATTATGTGCCAAAACATATACAGGAAAAGGCATTTGCAGAATACGGAGAGACACTTGAGGGAGCAGCAGAGGCAATCTGGCAGTTCAATAAAGCTATAGTTGATGCCACATACGACCTTATTCCGGCTGTAAAACCACAGATTGCCATGTATGAGCAGTTTGGAATACCTGGCCTTGTATCTTATAAAAAGACTATAGATTACTGCAAGGAAAAAGGACTTGTTGTTATTGGTGACATCAAGCGTGGTGATATTGGTTCTACATCTACAGCATACGCTGTCGGTCATCTCGGAAAAGTTCAGGTCGGTTCAAAGTTTTATGCAGGATTTGACGAAGATTTTGCAACGGTAAATCCTTATCTTGGAAGTGACGGAGTAAAACCTTTTATAGATGTTTGTAAAGAAGAAAAGAAGGGTATCTTTGTTCTTGTAAAGACATCAAATCCATCAAGTGGAGAATTTCAGGATAAGGAAGTTGACGGAAAGCCTCTTTATGAACTTGTCGGAGAGATGGTTGCAAAATGGGGTGAAGACTGCATGGGTGATGATTACAGTTATGTAGGCTGTGTTGTAGGAGCTACATATCCGGAGATGGGAAAAGTTCTTCGTAAACTTATGCCAAAAACTTATATTCTTGTTCCGGGATATGGTGCACAGGGCGGTACAGCAAAAGATCTTAAACCATATTTTAACGAGGATGGTCTTGGAGCCATAGTAAATTCATCAAGAGGAATAATTGCAGCATACAGGCAGGAGGCATACAGCAAATTTGGTGAGGAAAATTTTGCGGATGCATCAAGAGAAGCTGTTATCAATATGAAAAACGATATAAATAGTATTTTTTAAGGAAATGAAATGAGGTTTTTATGGCTGATAAGAAAAAGACTATGGCTGTGATAAAATCACAGGAAAATATAACAAAAGACATATTCAGCATGTGGCTTGAATTTGAAAAAGAGTCAAATGTTGTGGAAAATGCAATTCCGGGACAGTTTATTTCAATGTACAGTTCTGACGGCAGCAGACTTTTACCAAGACCTATAAGTATATGTGAAATTGATAAAAATTCAGGAAGTTTAAGAGTTGTTTACAGAGTTGTCGGAAAAGGAACAGATGAGTTTTCAAAGATGAAAAAGGGAGAGAAGATTCCGGTTGTTGGACCGCTTGGAAACGGATTCAGCTTTAAAGGAGGCAAAGCCGTACTTATAGGTGGTGGAATAGGAATACCGCCTATGCTTGAACTTGCAAAAACTCTTAATTCTAAAGAAAATGTTTCAGTAGTTCTTGGATACAGGGATAATGATTTATTCCTTAAAAATGAATTTGAGCCATATGCCAATGTATATGTTTCTACTGAGGACGGAAGTGTCGGAACAAAGGGGAATGTTATAGATGCAATAAAAGAGAATGTGCTTGAAGCAGATGTAATTTATTCATGCGGGCCTATACCGATGCTTCGCGGAGTAAAAGCCTATGCACAGGAAAAAAATATAGAAGCGCAGATTTCGATGGAAGAAAAAATGGCTTGTGGAATAGGTGCATGTCTCGGATGTGTATGTAAATCAAAAGAAATTGATGACCACAGTAAAGTTCATAATAAGAGAATATGTAAAGATGGGCCTGTATTTAATGCAGAGGATATAGAAATTTAGGTTACTGTACAGAATGGAGGAAACTTATGAATCTTTCAGTAGATTTTGCCGGAGTTAAAATGAAAAATCCGGTTACAACAGCATCCGGTACATTTGGTTCGGGAGAAGAGTTCAGCGAGTATGTGGATTTGAACAGACTCGGCGCAGTTACAACCAAAGGTGTAGCAAGTATTCCATGGCCTGGAAATGACACACCGAGAGTTTGTGAGACATACGGTGGAATGTTGAATGCGATAGGACTTCAGAATCCGGGAATAGATACATTTGTAAACAGGGACATTCCTTTCTTGAAGAAATATGATACCAACATCATAGTAAATGTATGCGGAAAGACACCTGAGGAATATATAGAAGTTGTTGACAGACTTGCCTCAGAGGATGTATCGATGCTTGAGATAAATATTTCATGCCCGAATGTAAAAGCAGGCGGCATTGCGTTCGGACAAGACCCTAAACTTGTTGAGCAGATTACAGGCAAAATAAAAGCTCACGCTAAACAGCCGGTAATAATGAAACTTAGTCCTAACGTGACAGATATAACAGAGATGGCAAAGGCGGCAGAAGCAGGCGGCGCAGATGCCATATCACTTATAAATACACTTACGGGTATGAAAATTGACATAAACAGGAGAACATTTGCACTTGCCAATAAGACAGGTGGAATGTCAGGCCCGGCTGTAAAACCGGTTGCCGTAAGAATGGTATATCAGGCAGCAAATGCTGTAAATATACCTGTTCTAGGAATGGGTGGAATAAGAACGGCAGAAGACGCACTTGAATTTATCATGGCGGGTGCTACAATGGTTGCCGTTGGAACAGCAAACTTTAACAATCCGGCAGCGACAATTGAAGTTATTGATGGAATAGCAGAGTTTATGGATAAAAACGGAGTTAAAGATATAAACGAGCTTATAGGCTGCGTAAAATAATAAATATACAGATATTTAGAAAAAAATTCAAAAATATAGAAAAGAGGTTTGATTATGGAGAGTTACAAGAAAGAGTTTATCGAGTTTATGGTTGAGAGTGACGTCTTAAAGTTTGGAGAGTTTACTCTTAAGAGCGGAAGAAAATCACCATTTTTTATGAATGCAGGAGCATATGTGACAGGTTCACAGCTTAAAAGACTTGGAGAGTATTACGCAAAAGCCATACATGAGCATTATGGTGATGATTTTGATGTATTATTCGGACCTGCATACAAGGGAATACCTCTTAGCGTAACAACAGCTATTGCATACAGTGAGTTATACGGAAAAGAAATAAGATACTGTTCTAACCGCAAAGAGGTTAAAGACCACGGAGATACAGGTATCCTACTTGGAAGCAAGATTAAAGACGGAGACAAAGTTGTGATCATTGAGGATGTTACAACATCAGGAAAATCTATAGAAGAGACTTTTCCTATTATAAAAGCACAGGGTGATGTAGAGATAAAAGGTCTTATGGTTTCTTTAAACAGAATGGAGAGAGGACTTACAACAAATGCAAGTGCTCTTGATGAAATTCAGTCAAAATATGGCTTTGGTGCAAATGCAATCGTTACAATGGAAGATGTTGTCGAGTGCCTTTATAACAAAGAGTGCCAGGGAAAGATTCTTATTGACGATAAACTTAAAGAAGCAATAGATGCGTATTATGAGCAGTACGGTGTAAAATAAAAAATGATTTTGCATGGATTAACTTTTATTGCGGCTTGCACTAAAGATATAAATGTTAACAACAATTGTAAATACATCGATTTTTTATCGGTGTATTTACTGATTTAAAAATAAATTATAGGATTGTTATTACAATATAATATTACAATAATTATAAATAGGATTGAGATGGAGGTTTGTATGGGAGAAAAAGTATATAAAACAATGAAATCCGTAGGTTCATTTAATCTTGTTATGGGGATATTGCTTATAATATCAGGAATTACAACCGGAGTATTATTTATAGCAAAGGGAGCAAGACTTCTAAAAGATAAATCGGAGCTGATGTTCTAATGAAAGTATATGTATTTGGAGCATATAAAGATTTTAAATGCATAGCAGGAGATTGTATGGCAACATGCTGTAGCGGCTGGAAAATCGTTGTAGATAAAGAAGCATACAAGAGATTTAAGAATATGGAAAATTCCACATTGAGGGAAGATATATTATCGAATATCGTAGAAAATAACGGCGTATGTTCATTTAAAAATAAAAACAACGGTGATTGTGCGATGCTTGATAGTGACGGATTGTGCAGAATACAGAGAAATTCTGATGAGAAAACACTTTGCAACACATGCCGCAAATATCCAAGGTTATCATTTAAAAGAGAGAATATTATGCTGCTTTCAATGGCTGCCTCATGTCCTGTTGTAATAAACTATCTCTGTAAATATGACTACAGTAATATCTGGTATGAGATGTCAGATGACAAAAAAATGCATACTATAGCATTTGATGAAATTCCGGAATTATCATATGAAGTTAAAAAATTAAATGAATTATTTACAAAAATCAGGGAAAAATATTCAAAAAAAAGTGACAAATTATGTGAATTATTTTATGATTTTGCGGATATTGCCGTAGATATGATTATAAAATGTAATGACTGCATATATATAGACGGAAGCTTGGATATTTATGAATCGCAGATGGATGAAAATTCATTTAGTAAAAAATATGATAAGTTTATTCATGAATATGAAAAAAGACTGATAAAATTTGAGAAAAATTACAGTTTGTACCGATTATTAACAGCCGGATACGAGAATAACAATCAAAGTTTAAGTGAAAGATTGTACCAGATAACAGGAGAAATTATTATGAACAGGGTTATTTTGTTTAGCATGGCACAGTCTGAAGACAATGATTTTAGTCTGGATATTGTTCAATCTGTACATTGGGTATATAAGGCAGCCATACATGGAAAGATAAGTGCAGGCATAATGCACAAAAAAGTCTTAGAAAAATTAGCATAATGACGAAAAATAAAATAGAGTGTCTTGGAATACGAGAAAAGTGTCGCTGTGAGAGTGACATTTTTTTTGTTTTGTAGAAAAAAGATGTAAAAATTTGTGAATAACAGAGAAAGATATAAGTGTGTCTAAAATATGTCATAAAAAGCTTTACATGTAGGAGAAAAATATTTATGATTACAAATACGGGAGTTAAATTGAAAAAAATGAAATAGAGAGGGTAAAAATGATGGGTAGAGAAATAAAACGATTGGAGAAGATGAATGAAAATAGCTTTTTGGAGCAACGGTGGGAACAATATGTGTGTCACATCAAATATGGCATGCATTACATCGATAATTTCTTTAAAAAACGCAGGCATGAAGAGGGAGATTTTACTTGAAAATCATTTTAACAAGGAAAGAGGACTTGAAAAAGTTCTGATTCAGAAGGATAAAATAGATTTTTTAAGGGAAACAGGTGGATATTATGTAAAGTATGGGTTGGAGTATATACTAAAGAGGATATTTATTGGGGAAACACATGAGGAGATAATTAAGAGCTCAACAATAAATCTATTGTTATCAAATATGTTTTTATTACCATCAGGAATGGTTTTTAATAAAGAGGTATTTAATTACGATTTCAGTCTTGTTCACAACGAATTATTTGAAATGCTGGAAAAAGCCGGAGATTATGTGTTTATTGATACTGAATCAAATCAGAATCTTAGTACAAAACAGATTTTATATGATGCAGATATTGTCGTGGTGAACCTGTCTCAAAATTCTAAAAATATATATGATTTTTTTGAGAACTACACATCCCTTAGAGAAAAAGCGGTATATATTGTAGGAAAATATCAGCCGGAGAAAAGATGGAACAGGAAAAAGATATGCTATGAGTTTAATATTCCAAGAAACAAAATAGGCGTGATACCGTATAATTCAGAATTTAGTGAAGCACTTGAATATGGAAAATTACAATATTTTTTGAATTATAATTTTACAGGTCCTGTGAGAATGGAAAATGAATACTTTATGAGACAGTGTAAAAAGAGTGCAAATATTGTACTGAATATGATAAGTGAGGTGAAAAAGAAAAAGGAGAGACAGCAAAGACAGATATATATAGATGATATATGCAAGAGCGGTATTAGCGAATTTGGGATGAGACCTGAGTATTCAAGACAAAAAATAAATTCATATAAATAACCCTGAAAGTATGTTATAATATTTGTAGAGGCATAGAGTTTAGGAGCGTTAGAAAGTTCTGTGAATAAAGCCATGCATGAATAAATGGCGAAGGCAGGCGGAATATATAAAATATATGTTCAATCTGCTTTACAAGGAGGATTGCTATGGAAAACGGGGGGAATTTTGAGTTTTTAAATCATTTAAAGAAACGTCAGAGTGAGTTGGAGAGAATAAATCATCCAATGATACGATATGAGGATTCTTTCAGATATTTATATGTTTTTGGTCTTGGCGTCATGGCACTTGGCAACATGAAAGCTATGATGGAACTTCAGAATTATTTTGACGAAATACTTGATAAGCTGTGTATTTCAAAGAAAAACATGGAACAGGTAATAATAGACATAAATAATTATTTTGATTTCAGATTGACAGAATGTATTGATAAATTAAAAGAAAAAGAAGTACAGTATTGTTTTATACTTGATTTATATAAAATGTATCAGTTGACACTGTGGTCACAGGACTATTGTGAGAAGATACTTGACTATTATCAGCAGATATTTAGATTTTCTGATATAGAGAGAAAGTTTTTTGAGGGATTTAGTGACTGCTCATCAAAAAAAGATGTTGACAGAGCGACAGAAATGTACACTGCATTCAGAAAAAAAGGATATGAAATCAGGTATTCGATACTTACATATTTTTTCCCGGAATTTATATTGGAAGAAGAATATGGAGATATTGTCGTAAAAGCGGGAAAGACATTTGTGATAGACAAACCTGTTACCGTAAATGGAGACATAGAAGTTGAACGTGGAGGTTCGCTTTTAATGAGCGGCGGCATCCTGAAAATATATGGCCGGATAAAGGTAAATGGAGGAAGAATAAGACTATATAATACAAGAGTAAGAGTTTTAAAAAACGATTATGAGTATTTTATGCAGATTGACAATGCAGCGATAGTGCAGATTTCAGATTCATTTATCGACTGCGGTCAGTTTAGCGGAGTTATGAAGCAGACATCGGGACGTCTTATATTGACAGATACGATAGTAAGCAATGCTGCGGGCAACAGGTCGGTGTCGTTTTATGGCAGGTCGGCAGTTATAACGAGATGTCGTTTTATCAATTGTGATTGTGGGGCGGTATCATTATATAACAGAGCAAGGGTAGAGATAAAAAATTGTGAGTTTATAAAATGTATCGCCGAGTATGGAGCTGCTTTGTATTCCGAATCTATCGGCAATGTGGAATGTGAGGATTGCGTGTTTGACGAATGTAATGCAAAATATCTCGGAGCAGCAATATATTTTAAGTATCAAAAGTTTGGACAGTTTATTAAAAACTGCATATGCAGGGAATGCAATCCAAATGAAAACCAGATATTTAATGTTTATGATGATGACTTTGAAATTCAGCGAATTGAAAAAAGGGGGACGGCTGATGATATTAGATATATTAACCAAGTTTAATTGCAGGCGGAAGATATTTCTTACGCCGGAGCACCCGTTTTGTTCATACAGCACAGAATTTAAAGTTATGTACACATCGGCAGTTACCATGCAGGCAAAACTCAACAGAAATATTAGGCCATTGAACAATTTTGAGCTGGAACGCCTTATGAAGTATGGCCTTAAAATGAACGCAGGGGATATAGCATGGGCGCTTAGAAATCTGAATGAACATGAAACTGTCGTTGAATATATTTTAGACAATTTAAAGACAGGTGAGGAAAAGATAATTTTCCTGATGGATTTAGTGAATGTGGCAATGGCAGATAATTTTATATCTCCTGAGGAGAATGAATTTGCATTAAAATTTGCACTGAAACTCGGTGTTTCAGAGAATATTTACGAATTGGTAAAAAAATACATTGTATGTGCTTTTGAAGATAATGTGAAAGAATGCTTTGAACTTGCCAAGATAATAAAGAATTTATATCCTAAAATTGAACTTATTGATCTTAAGTATTTTGCACTTCAGATTTATGAATCAGTTGAGTGTACACAGAGAGAGATAAACGAAAAGAAGGAAGTAAGAATAACAGACAGGTGTCAAATATATGATGACATTGTTCTTGCAAGGGGAACAAAGCTTGTGTTTGATCATGCACTTGTCCGAATTTATGGAAATATACTGCTTGACGGCGGCACACTTGAAATTATAAACAGTAAATTTATAAGAAAAAGTGACAGTCACAGGGCATGCATAAATGTTAAGGATGATTACAGCAGGGTGATTGTGGAAAAATGTGAGGCAGACTGCAGAAATTACGGAATGTTTATCAGAGCCGAAGCAGGAGAAGTTAGTGTTAAAGATTCTAATATATACCATACCACAAGAGGTGCTGCGATACGTTTCTGGGGAAAAAGACTTGATATAGAAAGATGCAGCTTCAGCCGCTGTTATTCTCCGGAAGACGGAGGTGCAGTTATGGCACGCGGAGGTGACGGCAGTATAAGAGACTGCAGGTTTACGGATTGTGAAGCAAGACGTGGCGGTGCGGTATTTGCGACTGACAGCATAAAGTTAAATAAATGCCACTTTACCAACTGCAATGTAGCTGAATATGGTGCGGCAGTATTTTACTCGGGGATTGCTACAGAGGAAAACAGTGGCTTTGAGTATGTTGCATGTCATCCTACGGGGGCAGAGTTTGTTCAGGTTATTTCAAAGCGTGGTGAAATGAAAGTTTCCGATGAAATGTTTTTGAACAAATCTACGATAATTGACTGTCCTGTTTATGTAGAGACAAAAGGAGCTTTGAATATTTTAAATGCGTCACTGTATCTCAATTATCCTATAAGATGTGCGGGCAGTATAAAAATGAAAAATGCAAGAATTATCTGCAATTATCTTCAGGAATCAGACATGCTTTATCTTGAAAATGCAAAACAATGTGAGATATTAAACAGTGAGTTTGACGGAGCACTTAAGACAGGCGGTATAAATGTCAAGGGTACAAAGATAATATTAAAAAATTCCATGTTTAGAAACATGAATGGAGGAAGAGCAGTGTTTAATGCGTATCGTCCGCAGATAAAAGAATGTATCTTTAATTTCTGTCAGGATGGTGCAATATATACACAAGGCGGTGAAATAGAGAAATGTGTATTTGTCAACTGCAGAGGCAAGTCAGGTGCAGGAGTGTTGATGTATGGCAGAAGCGGACTTGTGAGACGTTGCAATTTTAAGAGATGCATAGCTGAGAGTGGTGGAGGTGCCGTTGACAGGCAGGTTGGTCAGAATATAGAAAAATGCCTGTTTGAGGATTGCAGACCCCAGAATATATCCTGAGATTTGAATTCAGATGGTATTATCAAAGAATTTGAGTTCATATATTGTGAAAAAAGAAGCACAGCCTATATAGCATGTGCTTCTTTATCGTTATCATTTATATCATCATCATCTTCAGGTTTTTGGAGAAGATGAAGTTTTACTTTATCAATATGATTTTTGGCGGCTTCAAGAACCGTATATTCAGCATAATCATCCGAAACAGTTTCGCCGGCATCAGGAAAATGATCCAAAAGATTTATAATGTGTCCTGCGATGGAATCATAGTCTTCAGATTCGATTTTAATTCCGAGTTCCTCATCAATGTCATCAAGTTTAGCGACACCTAAAAGAATGTAATCACCGTCATCAGTTTTGGTGATATCATCTTCTTCGTTGGCATCGTATTCGTCCCTTATCTCACCTACAATTTCTTCTATCAGATCCTCTATTGTAAGTATGCCGGATGTAGAGCCATATTCATCCAGGACTATTGCCATAGGAATGGATGCTTCTTTCATTTCAAAGAAAAGTTCAGAGATTTTTTTATATTCATAGGTAAAATATGCTTCACGCATTACGTCAGAAATCTTGAAATCCTTTTTGTCCCCCTGATAAAAGAAGATATCCTTGAGGTTTATAATTCCAACTACATTATCCCTGCTGTCGTCATAAACAGGCATACGTGTAAATTTTTCTTTTGAGTAGCTTTCGATAAGCTCATCATATGTCAGACTAAGCTCAACAAATTCTACATCCATTTTGGGAACCATCACATCTTTTGCAAGAGAATCACCAAAATCAACAACATTTGTAATCATTTGGCGTTCTTCGCTTTCGATAACTCCCTCTTTATGGCTTACATCAACAATAGTCCTAAGTTCGTTTTCTGTAATTGCCGGCTGCTTTGTAATATCAATATGAAAAATCTTTAAGAGCAGCTTGGAAAATTTATCAAATATATAAGCAAATGGTCCTAATATAACTGTAAGCGTATAAATTGGTTTAGAATAAATAAGTGACATTTTGTCTGCATTCATAGTCGCTATTGATTTGGGAAGAATTTCTCCAAAAATAATAACAAGTATGGTGATTATACCTGTAGCTGCACCGGTAATCAGGCTCGTAGCATTTGAAAAACCGGATTTTTTTGCCAGGTTTATGGCAAAAGTTGTAGCAAGAGAAGATGCCGAAAGATTGACGATGTTATTTCCTATTAAAATGGAACTAAGCATCTTTGTCTGGTTGCTGATTAGCTTTAAAACTAATGCAGCTTTTTTGTTGCCTTCATCTGCCATAGATTTTAAACGCATTTTGTTTACGGTTGTAAGACATGTTTCCGCAGAAGAAAAGAATGCAGAAAACAACAACAGTATAAATAAAATCAATAGTTTCGAGGCGTCACTTGAATCCAAATAAATCAACTCCAATCAATAAATTATTTTATATGTATAAACACTCAATATTTTAACGTTATATTATGCTGTTGTCAAGTCAAACGCGATTTTGAATGAGTTTATATAATTATGGAAAATTGTGGAACTTATATAAAAAGTTCAGAAAAATTGTCAGAAAACTATTGCAAAAATTACAAAGGTGTTATACAATGTAGTTACAAATTAAGACAGCGATGTCAATCGTGTATATGTCACAGTGAGGAGGATGATATGCGAAAGAAATCCCATATTTCATTGGCGTGGTACTTGATGAACAATGAAGGTATGGAGTCAGTTAAACATCATAAAGGAGCATTCTATATTGGAAGTATATTACCGGATTGTATTCCTTCATTTTTAGTAAGGAAACATACTATTGAGGATTCCTTTGATGTACTTGAGAAAGAAATCAGTAAACTGGTATCACATTTTGACCCGATTAGAGGTCTTGATAGTTATACATGCAGACATTTAGGAGTGATTACACATTATGTTGCTGATTACTTTACCTTTCCACACAATCAGAATTTCCCCGGAAATTTAAAAGATCATTGTATCTATGAAGAAGAACTTAAAAAAGAACTTCGCAAATATGTAAGAAAGCCGGAAGTAGAAAGAGGAAGATTGAGTGAATCGGTTCATACACCTGAAGCAATTCTTAGTTTTGTTCAAAGAATGCATCAGATTTATATGCGTATGCAAAGCGGAGTGAAGCGTGATTGTGAATATATTATAGAGCTTTGTCATACTGTTGTTGATGCGTTACTTATATTATTTGAGGAACTTACAAAGCAGTTGCACTTATCTTTAGTATCACTTTAGAGTTTGGATTATGGAAGACGGCAAGTTTTATGAGGGCGGAGCCGTACGACGCGACGATAGATTGAAAAGTATCTGATACGAGAAAAAAGAAGTATCAGATACTTTTTTAGTGCATATTAAAATTTTTTGAAAAAAATTTAAAAAAACACTTGCATTTTAAAAGAAGATGTTATATACTAAGCAAGTGCTCAGCGAGAGAGCAAAAAAATGATGGGCTATCGCCAAACGGTAAGGCACTGGACTCTGACTCCAGCATTTCAAGGTTCGAATCCTTGTAGCCCAGTTTATCAGATATTATATCAATATTTGATATATAAGTTCAGTGAAAAACTGGCACAATTAAATATAGTGGGCTATCGCCAAACGGTAAGGCACTGGACTCTGACTCCAGCATTTCAAGGTTCGAATCCTTGTAGCCCAGTTTAAAGGTCGTAGAATTTTCATTGGATTGTTCTGCGATTTTTGCTTTTATGAAAAAAATTATAGGAGGAATATACAATGAATAAAGTAGATTTTATAAGAGGCGAAATGATGGCTGCAATGAAAGCAAGAGATAAAGAAAGAAAAGCGGTATTATCAAGCCTTCTTACGGCACTGAAAAATTTTCAGATAGATAAAAGAGAAGAGATAACAGATGCAGAAGGTGACCAAATTATATTAAAGCTTATCAAGCAGACTAAAGAAACTTTGGAGATGACACCTGCTGACAGAACAGACGTTATTGAAGAGTGCAATTATACAATCAAGGTATTAGAGGAATATGCACCAAAGATGATGGACGAGGCAGAGATTAAGACTGTGATTGAGAGTGTTCTGGCAGAACTTGAAATTACTGAACCTACGGCAAAAGATAAGGGAAAAATTATGAAAGTCCTCATGCCGAAAGTTAAGGGGAAAGCAGACGGAAAGCTCGTAAATCAGGTGCTTGGCGGTATGTTTAAGTAATCAATGATGTAATTTAGAAAATAATAAAGTAAATAAGGATAGGGAATTGACAATATGAAAAAAATAATATGGCTTGTAATTCCGTGCTATAATGAGCAGGAAGTTCTGCCTGAAACATCAAAACAGCTTAAAAGTATTATGACCGGATTAGTAAAAAGTGGGAAAATAAGCGATAAAAGTAAGATTGCTTTTGTAAATGATGGTTCTAAGGACAATACATGGAATATGATAATGGACTTGCATGAATCTGATCCAATATTCACAGGTATAAACCTTGCTCATAATAAAGGGCATCAGAATGCACTGCTTGCCGGTCTTATGACTGCAAAGGATTATGCGGATGCGGCTATCTCACTCGATGCCGATTTGCAGGATGACGTTGGAGTTATTGAACAGTTTATCGACAAGTTTAATGAGGGTAAGGATGTCGTTTATGGAGTTCGTTCCACAAGAGCTACAGATACAGTATTTAAGAGAAGCACTGCACATGCATTTTATAAGCTTATGAAGTTTATGGGTGCCGATACATTGCAGGATCATGCAGATTATCGTCTTATGAGCAAAAGAGCGTTAGAGGGACTTGCGAAGTATAAGGAAGTTAATCTTTTCCTCAGAGGAATAGTTCCTATGATTGGATATGAGACAGATGTCGTATACTATGAGAGACACGAAAGATTTGCGGGAGAGTCAAAGTATCCTTTAAAGAAGATGCTTTCTTTTGCGATAGACGGAATAACATCATGCAGTGTCAAACCTATAAGAATGATAACAACATTAGGTACATTAGTATTTACGGTTAGTATTGTTATGCTCATATATTTTCTTGTAGTGTGGGCTTTGGGTCATACTGTTCAGGGCTGGACTACAATAGTTATATCGTTATGGGGAATAGGCGGACTTATTCTTTTGTCACTTGGAATTATTGGTGAATATATCGGAAAAATATATATGGAAGTGAAGGAAAGACCACGCTTCATTATTGAAAATATTCTCTACAAAGAATAGTTATTTCATGTAAACCTAAAAATAAACATAAAAAACAGAGAGTTAAAAGGAAACTCTCTGTTTTTGGTTTAACGGATAAGAAGAAATTAATCTTCATCATCGCTCTGTACAGATAAAATCTGTCTCTTTCTTGCCATTTCATCACTTTCGAGATACTCATCATATGTTGTGAGCTTATCGATAAGTCCGCCGGGAGTTATCTCCATAATACGGTTTGCGATAGTCTGTATAAACTGGTGATCCTGTGAAGTAAAGAGGATAACACCAGGGAATTTTATAAGTCCGTTGTTGAGTGCAGTGATTGATTCCATGTCAAGGTGAGCTGTAGGTTCATCAATTACAAGAACATTTGAACCAAGAATCATCATTTTTGAGAGCATAACACGAACTCTCTCTCCTCCGGAAAGTACATTGACTTTCTTTACACCGTCTTCACCAGGAAAGAGCATACGTCCGAGGAAACCTCTTACATAAGTAGGATCTTTTTCAGGAGAGAAAGGCATAAGCCAGTCAACGATAGTTTCGTCTCTGTCAAAAAGCTCTGTATTATCTTTAGGGAAGTAAGAAAAGCTTGTTGTTACGCCCCATTTAAATGTACCCTCGTCGGGTTCCATTTCGCCTGTAAGTATTTGGAAAAGAGTAGTTGCAGCGATAGTGTTGCTTCCGACAAACGCAACTTTATCTTCTCTGTTTATTACGAATGAAATGTCATCAAGAACTTTAACTCCGTCTATGGTTTTTGATATATGTTCAACAGTAAGGACTTCATTACCGATTTCCCTGTCAGGTCTGAAATCAATGTATGGATATTTACGGCTTGAAGGTTTCATTTCGTCAAGCTGGATTTTTTCAAGTGCGTGTTTACGGGATGTAGCCTGTTTTGATTTAGAAGCGTTTGCACTAAATCTCTGAATGAAGTTTTGAAGTTCTTTAATTTTTTCTTCTTTCTTTTTGTTGGCTTCTTTCATCTGTTTAATCATTAACTGGCTTGACTCGTACCAAAAGTCATAGTTGCCGGCATAAAGCTGGATTTTAGCATAATCTATATCAGCAATATGTGTGCAGACTTTGTTGAGGAAGTAACGGTCATGTGAAACAACAATAACAGTATTGTCGAAGTTTATAAGGAATTCCTCGAGCCAGTCGATGGCATCAAGATCCAAATGGTTTGTAGGCTCATCAAGCAGAAGAATATCAGGATTTCCAAAAAGTGCCTGGGCAAGTAAAACCTTGACTTTATCACTGTCAGGAAGTTCACTCATTTTTTTATAGTGAATGTCAGTAGGAAGTCCGAGACCGTTTAAGAGTGTTGCGGCATCGGATTCAGCATTCCAGCCGTCCATATTTGCAAATTCTTCTTCAAGTTTTCCGGCTTTGATTCCATCCTCCTCAGAAAAATCTTCTTTAGCATATATCTCATCTTTTTCTTTCATTATCTGGTAAAGACGTTCATTACCCATAATGACTGTATCAAGAACAACAAATTCATTGTATTTGAAGTGGTCCTGTTTTAAGAATGAAAGCCTTTGACCCGGTGTTATAATAACTTCACCTTTACTTGGTTCAATTTCACCTGTGAGGATTTTTAAAAATGTTGACTTTCCGGCACCGTTTGCACCGATAAGACCATAGCAGTTTCCCTCTGTAAATTTAATGTTTACATCTTCAAAAAGTGCCTTTTTTCCAAGGCGCAGTGTTATATTGCTGGCTTGTATCATTTAAATGTTTCCTTTCTTAAATCATTAACTATACAACTCTTTCTATTTTACAGAAAAATGGCTAATTTGCAAGGGTGTAGGGAAAAAATGTTTTAATAGTTTATTGATTGTTAATATGATGAACACAAATATTTAACAAATAATGTTTTGCAGATAGCTAAATTTTGTAGTAAAATAAAAACATTACAAATTGAATGGAGAAAATGAAGATGTCAAAGGAGTTGTTTAATGTTCAGCCCGGAGACACACTTACACTGGGAGTGACAAAAGTAGTCAAGGGAGTGCAGTTTGCAGTTTATCTGCCGGACAAAAAAGTGTGTGCGCTGAAACTTTATCGTATAGGAAGAAAACTTCCGGCAGCAGTTATTCCTTTGAAAGATGAATATAAAAAAGGAAGCGTTTATTTTCTGACAATCACCGGCATAAGAGGTTATGATAACTGTGATATAGCAGCCGTATTGTCAGAAGAATATGAATATATGTATGAGGCAGACGGTCAGGAATTTGTAGATCCGTATGCACAGATTATACATGGCCGTGAGAAATGGGGAAAGCGCAAAGGTTCTGATTTTCTGCGTGCCGGAATATGTCTTGAAGAATTTGAATGGCAGGATGATGTAATGCCGGGAAGACATTTTAGCGAAGTGATAATGTACCAGCTTCATGTGAGAGGTTTTACAAAACATTCTTCTTCAAAAGTCAAAAATAAGGGGATGTATTTGGGAATTGCGGAGAAGATACCATATTTAAAAGAACTTGGGATAAATGCAGTCATGCTTTTACCGTGTTATGAGTTTGATGAGCTTTGTTATGATGAATATACACCTTTTGAAAAAGAGAAAGACAAAGAACATGAGACAAAGCATAAGTTAAACTATTGGGGTTATGGAACAAAAAATACATATTATCTGGCTCCAAAATCTTCTTATGCATCAGAGGCAGAACATTCAGACAGAGAGTTTAAGGAGTTTGTCAAAAAGATGCATCTTGCAGGCATTGAAGTGCTTATGGATATATATTTTATGCCCGGGACAAACTTATGCCTTATGACTGACTGTTTGAGGCATTGGGTTATAAATTACCATATAGACGGTTTTAGGATTAATCAGGAAGTTATGCCTTCAATATCGCTTGTATCTGACCCTATTATTTCGGGCGTAAAGCTTATGACATCTTATTGGGATGAAAATATGTTGCGTGATACGGGAGCACTAAATAATGATTCTCTTGCCGAGTACAATGAAGGATTTATGAATGATGCAAGACGTTTCCTAAAAAGTGATGAGGGAATGGTTCAGACATTTGCAGAAAGATTTAAGAGAAATTCATCTGTATACTCCATTATCAACTTTATAACGCATGTAAATGGTTTTACTCTTATGGATCTTGTTTCATACGATATAAAACATAATGAAACAAATGGTGAGGGAAACAGAGACGGAACAGAGTTTAATTACAGCTGGAACTGCGGTGTAGAGGGAAAAACAAGAAAAAGAGCCATTATGCGCAGCAGAATGAACCAGATAAGAAATGCGTTTATGATGCTTTTATGCAGTCAGGGAACGCCTATGATTCTTGCCGGAGATGAATTTGGAAATTCCCAGCTTGGCAACAACAATGCGTATTGTCATGATGACAATATTACATGGCTCAATTGGAATCACACTAAATCTGAGCAGGATATTTTGGATTTTGTAAAAAAGCTTATAGCATTTAGAAGAGAACATTGTATACTTCACGCAAAAGAGCCGTTTACAATGCTAGACACAAAGGGTGTAGGTATACCCGATATATCTATTCACGGTACACAGGCATGGAGAGCAGATTTCTCAAATTACAGCCGTATGCTTGGAGTGCTTCTTGGCGGGAAATACGGTGAGAATGAGGACGATGATATATACATAGTTTTCAATATGTTTTGGGAGAAAAAAGTATTTGAACTTCCAAATCCTGCTATAGGAAGAAAATGGTATCCTGTAGTAGATACATCTGTCGGTGAATTTTTGGATGTGCCGGCAAAAAGGAAAAGAAGAAAAAAGGCTAAACAGGAGAGAGGTACATATAGAGAGTATCTCATGCAGCCAAGAAGTATAGCTGTATTTGTCGGAAGATAAAATGTATTTTGATTTATACATGCTTGCGTAATGGCAGCAAAATAAGCAGCAACAATAAAATATAAACGATAAAAAAAAGTGTGCTTTATCTGTAAAAGTAAAGCACACTTTAAAAATGAAGCAATCCGTGGCGTCGGTTGTGGCAAAATACCTTTTGCCTTCCAACATTAAAAAATGGCAGTATTACAACTGATGATTAGTGACGATTTCTTCATAAAGATCGATATCGCATACATTTTTTTCATCGTAATGTGTACAAGTCTGACAGGATGCAGTGGATGCTGAAGAGTTTTTTGAACCGCATCCGCAGTCATCACAGCTGCAGTATTTGCTGCAAAGTGAAGCAACTTCTCTCATCATTTCAGCATTTTTTTTCATTTTGGCCTCGTTTCTGCGCATTTTTATTGCTGATAATATGAACTCTGCAAAATGCGCAAAATAGAGTTCATATTATTTGCATACCGCCTGAACAGCGATGTCAAGCTGATGTTATGCAAAGTTGTTTGACAGTTACATATATATAAAGACAACATACAGAAAACGCTTGTATTGAAATCTGTATTTGTTGTCGTGTGAATAGTATTTACGGAAAGTTGAAATTTTATGTTAAGTTTAAAAATAAATGATATAAAAATTACGATGGCTCATCTGTTGTTAAAAGAGACATTTGATGAGTTTTTACTGGAACATTCAAAAGTGGTAACATTTGCCGCATTTGAAATAAATGGAAAAAGAAATTTAAATTGGTATGATGATGACGAAAAAGAAAATCAATTGCAGCCACTTCTGTATTGGAGTGAGGCAAGAGATTTTTTGTTTGATTACATAAAAGGAAAAAAGACACCGGAGTATATGAAGATATCCCTTAAAGCAAGCCGTAAATGTGCAGAAAAAATTCTTGAAAACAGCGGTGTGCTTTCGAGGTATTTAAGTGAAATGCCTGATATGTATCTTCAGATAAAATTTGAAAAAGGTGAGCTTACGATGGTTACGGGTATCACTCACAAAGAATTTACGATGGATAAAACACTTGACAGGGGATGGGATGATGCCATAAGAGAGTGGATTAGAACATTGAAAATTTCAGCTGCTGTGCAGTAACGGTTTCGTGTTCTTAATTAATAAATTATAAGGAGGACAAAAATGCTTAAAACATTGGGCGCACAGGTTAAAGAATTTAAAAAAGATTCGATTCTTACTCCTGTATTTATGATTTTGGAAGTTATCATGGAAACAATAATTCCGTTGATAATGGGTTCAATAATTAGTGGTGGCGTACAAAAAGGTAATCTTAGACATATTTACCTTATGGGCGCACTCATGGTATTAACAGCGTTTATAAGCCTTTGGGCAGGCGCAATGGGTGGAAAATACGGTGCAAGTGCATCGACAGGATTTGCGAGAAACTTAAGAAAGGCAATGTATGATAATATACAGACTTTCAGTTTCTCAAATATTGATAAGTTTAGTACATCAGGGCTTGTAACAAGACTTACAACGGATGTGACAAATGTTCAGAATGCGTATCAGATGATACTTCGTATGTGCATGAGAGCACCTGCAAGTCTTATCTGTGCCATGGCAATGTCATTTTATGTAAATGCAAGGGTTGCCTCAATTTATCTTATTGCAGTTATTATACTCGGATGTTTTCTTGCACTTATCATAAAGATAGCAATGAAATATTTTGATCAGGTGTTCAAGAAATACGATAAATTGAATGAAAGTGTTCAGGAAAATGTAAATGCCATAAGAGTAGTAAAGGCTTATTCAAGAGAGAGTTTTGAACAGAAAAAGTTTGCTAAGGCAAGTGAAAATGTATATAAGATGTTTATCAATGCAGAAAAAACGGTTGCTTACAATATGCCTCTTATGAATCTGACGGTTTACAGCTGCATACTTATTATAAGCTGGGTAGGTGCAAAGCTTATTGTAGGCGGCAGCATGGACATTGGTAAGCTCTCGACACTTCTTGCTTATTGTATGAATATTCTTATGAGTCTTATGATGCTTTCAATGGTATTTGTAATGATAACAATGAGTGTATCAAGTGCAGAGCGTATATGTGAAGTGATAAATGAAAAGCCTGACATAACAAATCCTGAGAATCCTGTTATGGAAATTAAAAACGGTGATATTTCATTTGAAAATGTAAACTTCAGTTACAAAAAAGATGCCAAAACTCCTGTATTGAAAGATATAAATCTTGAGATAAAATCAGGACAGACAATAGGTGTGATAGGAGGAACAGGAAGTGCTAAGTCAAGTCTTGTAAATCTATTGAGCCGTCTTTATGATGTCACGGATGGAAGTGTAAAAATCGGTGGTGTCGATGTAAGAGAGTATGATATTGAGACTCTTAGAGATGAAGTTTCAGTTGTATTGCAGAAAAATGTTCTGTTTAGCGGAACAATATTTGAAAATCTTCGCTGGGGTGACAAAAATGCAACAGATGAGGAATGTATAAAAGCATGTAAACTTGCCTGCGCAGACGAATTTATTGATAGGATGCCGGATGGATACAATACATATATTGAACAGGGTGGAAATAACGTATCAGGCGGACAGAAACAGAGACTTTGTATTGCAAGGGCGCTTATAAAGAAGCCTAAGGTGCTTATTCTTGATGATTCGACAAGTGCCGTAGATACAGCCACAGATGCAAAGATAAGAAAAGCATTTGCCGAGGAAATACCCGGTACAACAAAGATTATCATTGCACAGAGAGTATCAAGCATAAAGGACTGTGACAAGATAATCGTTATGGAAGACGGATGCGTAAATGGATTCGGAACATCGGATGAACTTCTTGAAAGCAATGAGATTTATAAAGAAGTATATGAATCTCAGGTAAACGGTAATGCAGATTTCGATGAAAAATAAATATAGGAGGATAAGTTTTTATGGCTAGAGGACCAAAGGGATCGGGACCTAAAGGGATGAAACCCGGAATGAAGATAGAAAATCCCGGTAAACTTTTTGTCAGATTGATGAAATACATATTTAAATATTACTGGCTTCACTGTATTATTGTGGTTATTGGAATAGTGGTAAGCGTATTTGCCACAAATCAGGGAACAATGTTTACTCAGACACTTATTGATAAATATATATTACCTTTGTCACAGAGTTCCAACCCTGATTTTTCTAAACTTTTTGCCAAAATAACAGAAGTTGGGGCATTTTATGCAGCAGGTGTTGTAGGAGTATTTTTATACAACAGACTTATGATATATGTAACACAGGGTACACTTAAACGACTTAGAATAGAAATGTTTAATAAAATGGAGACACTTCCTATTAAATATTTTGATACGCACGCACATGGAGATATTATGTCACTTTATACAAACGATATAGATACGCTTCGACAGATGATAAGCCAGAGTATTCCACAGGCAATATCAAGTGCAATAACTGTAGTCAGCGTCTTTATCTATATGCTTATACTCAATGTGCCTCTTACCGTACTTACAATTGCAATGGTCGGAGTTACGTTGGTAGTGACAAAGAAACTCGGAGGATTAAGCGGTTCTTACTTTATGGCACAGCAGAGAGATATAGGTAAGTTAAACGGTTATGTTGAAGAGATGATGGAAGGTCAGAAGGTTGTCAAGGTATTTTGCCACGAAGAAGAAAGCAAGGAAGGTTTTGACAAATTGAATGATCAGTTGTTTGACAGTGCAAACAATGCAAACAAATTTGCCAATATACTTATGCCTATAAATGCTCAGCTTGGAAATATCAGTTATGTTCTTTGTGCAATGGTAGGTGGTATACTTGCATTAAACGGTGTAGGCGGATTTACCATAGGAGCTCTTGTAAGTTTCCTTACATTCAATAAATCATTTTCAATGCCTGTAAACCAGATGAGCCAGCAGTTTAACTCAATTGTAATGGCACTTGCAGGTGCCGACAGAATTTTCAAGATTCTCGATGAAAAACCTGAGGTTGATGACGGATATGTTGAACTTGTCAACGCAAAAGAAGATGCCAATGGAGATATAACCGAGACTGAGGAACACACCGGAATGTGGGCATGGAAACATTTCCATAAGGATGATGGAACAACGACTTATGCACATATGAGAGGCGATATAGTATTTGACCACGTTGATTTTGGATACAATGATGACAAGATGATACTTCATGATATAGTTTTGTATGCAAAGCCGGGGCAGAAGATAGCTTTTGTCGGAGCGACAGGAGCAGGAAAAACTACTATTACAAATCTTATAAACAGATTTTATGATATTCAGGATGGAAAGATAAGATATGACGGTATCAATGTAAATAAGATAAAGAAAAATGACTTGCGACGTTCACTCGGTATCGTTTTACAGGACACACATCTCTTTACGGGAACAGTAAGGGAGAACATCCAGTACGGTAAGCTTGATGCCACGGATGAGGAAATCATAAAGGCAGCAAAACTTGCAAATGCACACAGCTTTATAACAAGACTTCCTGACGGATATGATACAATGCTTACAGGTGACGGAGCAAACTTAAGCCAGGGACAGAGACAGCTTCTTGCAATCGCCAGGGCAGCAGTTGCCGACCCACCGGCACTTATACTTGATGAGGCTACAAGTTCTATAGATACAAGAACAGAAAAACTTGTACAGCAGGGAATGGACAGTCTTATGAAAGGAAGAACAACGTTTGTTATTGCCCACAGACTTTCGACAGTCAGAAACAGTGATTGCATCATGGTTCTTGAACAGGGAAGGATAATTGAGCGAGGAACTCATGATGAGCTTATAAAAGAAGAAGGAAAGTATTATCAGCTTTATACAGGCAAACTTGGAAAAGGAATTGCAGGATAATAAACTTAAAGGAGGTTCAGGTATGGGAAAAGAGTCAAAAGAAATTTATGATAAATTGAAAAAATGTTACGAGTGTTTTAAAAACAAGGTCGATTTTAAGCCGGAGATAGCGCTTGTTCTTGGATCGGGTCTCGGCGATTATGCACAGGGAATAGATGTGGTTTGTGAACTTGACTATCATGATATAGAAGGTTTTCCGGTATCAACTGTTCCCGGACATCAGGGAAAATACATTTTCGGTTATGTGGGAGATGTACCTGTTGTTTGCATGCAGGGGCGTGTACATTACTATGAAGGATATGATATGTCTGATGTGGTGCTTCCGATAAGGCTCATGAAATTTATGGGTGCAGAAGTTTTGTTCCTCACGAATGCGAGCGGCGGTGTAAATTATGACTTCAGACCCGGAGATTTTATGCTGATAAAAGACCAAATATCAAGTTTTGTTCCGTCACCTCTAATTGGGGAAAATATTGACGAACTCGGTGCAAGATTTCCTGATATGAGTGAGATATACGACATAAAGTTAAGACAGATAATAAAAAAGACGGCGGCACTGCTTGACATTGATATTAAAGAGGGAACTTACCTTCAGTTTACGGGACCGGCATACGAGAGCCCGGCAGAAATAAAGATGTGCAGGGCACTTGGGGCCGATGCTGTCGGAATGAGCACCGCATGCGAGGCGGTAGCGGCAAATCATATGGGGATGATGATATGTGGAATTTCATGCATATCTAATCTCGCAAGTGGAATGAGTGTGAAAAAGCTAAGCCACAAAGAGGTGCAGGAGACGGCAGATAGAGTTTCAAAAGACTTTAAAAAACTTGTGACAGAAAGCATAAAAAACATACATGAAAGTATAAAATAGAACAAAAAAATGACCCCATAATGTATTATGATTGTAGAGAAAATATATCTTAGTTAAATCATAAAATATTGTGGTGTCTTTGCTTGCATTACAATATTAAGAAGTGGTAAAATATATCTGTGAAAATCAATTTTATTTAAATGGGAGGAACAAAATGTTAGAAAAAGGTAGGCAAAGACAAAAGATTGGAATATTACAAATGATGTTTTTGGTGATAGCATTTACTGCACTTTTTTCGGTTTCATCCAATGCAAGGGCGGCAGAGTACAGTGCCAATGTAAATACAGACCGTACAAACGGTATATGTACATACACATTAAACGGCATTGATACTGAGGCGACAAAAAGCATGACAACAAAAGTTACATACAATGATAATGATGGCAATGAAGCAATCATGCTTGAACAGCCTGTTACCTTTGATGCCGATAACTGCAAAAACGGACAATATACGGGCTCATTTTCAATGTCTGATTTAAAGACATATGCTTATAAAGAGTATACAGTATCGTTTGTGATGAGCGACAATTTTACAGTACAGGCACCGACAAAGTGTGATTTTACTGTTCACAGTGAAAATATGGTTTTAAAGGTTGACGGTTACAAATCAAAAGTGAACAGAACTATATCATTTATTAATTCTAACAATGATGTTTTAGTTCCTGGCAAAGACAATCAGATTCAGCTTTCAATTGCAAAAAAAGACGGAACGAACGAGCAGAAGATAGGTTCTTCTGTTGAAATACCAAATGCATCAAAAAGCTGGGATATTGACCTTACAAAATATTGTACGTCATACGGAAAATATGATGCTGTTATCACTGTCCAGAATAGCAAACTTGCAGCAGGAAAAGAAGAGATTGCAAAGACACAGTTTGATGTTGCACTTACATACGGAAAGATAGGTTCAAAATCGACAGCAAAGACAGAAAAAAACCAGACTTTTCGTGTGTTTGTGGAAAAAGTTAATTCAGCATTGGTAGTAAAGGATGTCACATTCAATATCTATAACAGTGCCGGAAAAATTGTATGTACATCAAAAGGTGTCCACAATGGTACAAGTACATATTACTATTCAGACATACCTTTAAAATCCATAAATTATAAATTTGGAAAGTACAAGATAGAAGTTTTGGTTACTGACAATGCAGGAATAACGAGAACTCTTAAAGCTACCGGAAATGCAACTCTTAAAGTGAAAAACGGAACACTTACGGTAGTTAAACTCTCAAACGGAACATGCAAGTTTAAAATTGTGAATGTATATATTCCGGGAAATATAAAAAGAGTGAGATTTAAAGTTTACAGCATAAAAAACGGTAAAAGAAAGTTTGAAAAAAGTCTTATTGGGGTATATTCAAATAAAGCTTATATCGCAAATTATAAATATACGGAAAAAGGCAGATTTCAGGTTATTGCCTGCGGTTATACACAATGGAACAGGGAAATAAAATTCAGAACGAAAGAATTTAATGTAAAAACAGTTGATGTCGGCAAAAACGGATGGCGTTATGAGACATACGCCGGAAAGACATACAAATTTTATTATAAAAACGGTGATAAGGTTACAGACCTTACAAACATTCTCAAATTGAAAAAGGGAAACAATAAATTTAAGATTGTGGTAAACAGAGCAGCCTGTTGTGTTACGATATATGCGTATGACAGTCAGAAAAAAGGTTTTATTATTCCGATAAAGACATGTACAGTGTCTGTCGGAAGAGATACTGCAACTGTTTCAGGAGAGTCAGGACTTACAACGACATCGTCTTATACTCCGTTAGGTTCATATTCCATAAGCAGTAACGGTCAGGCATCAAAATACAGTTTAAAACCTATGAACGAGCCTGATGGAAGTACTGTATATGCGAGATGGGCAAGCCATGTTGTAGGAAATGTTTATTTTCATGCAATAGCAGTAGGAAGCAAATCACATTATGCACTTAATCCGACAACTTACAACAAACTCGGAAGTGCTGCATCAGCGGGATGTATAAGAATGACTGTAGCAGATGCAAAATGGCTTTATGATTATGTGGCAGTAGGAAGCCAGGTAAAGATTGAAAAGGGTAATTCAAAACAGCCCGGACCTCTTGGAAAAGAAGCTGCCATAAAGGTTACAGGCTCAATAAATTATGACCCTACTGACCCGTCAGTACCTATATCAACAAAGAAAAAAGATTATAAGGCAGGAAAGATAAGCGGATATATGACCGGTAAAGGTGTAAAAGTAGGATATTGATAATTATGTGTCTTTGTCTGTATTATTGATGTGGACAAAGGACAGTTTTGGAGGTGTATAGATATGGAAAAATATGATGTAAAACAGCTTGTAGAAAAAATCTATGAGCTTGACGTAAAAGTTTATGAGGCAACAGGAAGTACGATGGGAAAAGTATTTCCTGCGGGAAAAGATTTGTCTGTTAAAAAGATGCTTAAACATCTTGATGAGGATAAAAGACATTTTATAAGAGATGAGACTATTCTTATAGGAAATATGATTTCTACCATAAAGGATTCAAGTGTTGCAAGTGAGTGCAGAAAAGAACTTGAAGAACTCAATGAAATGCTTGAGCAGTATAATCCTACTAAACAATTGCCTGATAGTTTTATAAGTGATATTTCTGAAATGAAGAGTATATTTAAAGGCGGAAAGAATAAGATTTTATGTATAGGACGTCAATATGGAAGCGGCGGACATGAGGTTGGCTTAAGGCTTTCAACAAAATTAAACATGTCATACTATGACAATGAGATTATAAAAATGGCTTGTGAGCATATAGGCAAAGACTTTTCGTCAGTCGATGCATCGCAGGCAGACAGTAAAAAAGGCTGGTTAAACAAGACACCATTTTCACTTCGCAAATTTTCAGGAAACGATGAACTTTTCTTTGCACAGAGCCAGATGATAGAGGAAATGGCAAAAAAAGGCGATTGTATTTTCCTTGGACGTTGTGCAGATGTTGTGCTTGAACATGCAGATATACCACATGTTTCAGTGTTTATAGGTGCTCCGTTTGAACAGAGAGTCAAACATGATATGGTATGTACAGGTGCAGGATATGATGAGACCGCGGAGAAAGTAAGAGCAATGGACCGCGTCAGAAAAGCATATTATAATTATTATACAGGCCGCCGCTGGGGGCATTCAGAAAATTATGATATGTGTCTTAATACAGCTTGCTACGGTATAGATGGTACTGTAGAGGTGATAGAAAAAATGTTTAAATTATTTGACTAATGAAAGGAGAAATTAAGCTTATGTTTATTTCGGATAGTATTAAATATGTTGGTGTTGATGATAAGGATATCGACCTTTTTGAGAGCCAGTACGTTGTTCCTAATGGAGTTTCATACAATTCATATATTATTTTTGATGATAAAATAACTATTATGGATACAGTTGACGCAAGAGCAACAGAAGAATGGGTAAAAAATGTTGAGGAGGCACTTGACGGAAAGAAACCTGAGTATCTTGTCATTTCACATCTTGAGCCTGACCATGCGGCAAATATCAAACTTATTGCAGATAAGTATCCTGATATGAAACTAATCGGAAATGCAAAGACATTCCAGATGCTTCCTCAATTCTTTGATGAAGATTTTTCTGACAGACAGGTTGTAGTTAAAGAGGGTGATGAGATTTCTCTCGGAAAGCATTCTCTTACATTTGTTATGGCACCGATGGTTCACTGGCCGGAAGTTATGGTTGCATACGAAAAGACAGAGAAAATACTTTTCTCGGCAGACGGATTTGGAAAGTTTGGTGCGCTTGACACTGAGGACGAAGAAGGATGGGCTTGTGAAGCAAGAAGATACTATTTTAATATAGTAGGAAAATATGGTGCACAGGTGCAAAATCTTTTGAAAAAGGCAGCGGCACTTGACATTCAGACAATTTGTCCTCTTCATGGTCCTGTATTAAAAGAAAATCTTGGATATTATCTTAATTTATATAATACATGGAGCAGTTATGAGCCGGAGGATGAAGGTGTTCTTGTGGCTTATGCGTCAATTCATGGAAATACTGCAAAAGCTGCAAAGCAGATAGCTGAAAAACTTAAAGCCAAAGGTGTTGAAAAGATGGAAGTAATGGATCTTTCAAGAGACGATATGGCAGAAGCTGTAGAGGCTGCTTTCAGGTACGACAAGATGGTGCTTGCATGTGCGACATATGACGGTGGACTTTTCCCGGTTATGGAGGATTTCCTTGGTCACTTGAAAGCAAAGAATTTCCAAAAGAGAAAAGCGGCACTTGTTGAGAATGGTTCATGGGCTCCGCTTGCAGCTAAGAAGATGCGTGAAAGTCTTGAAGGCATGAAGAACATTGAAATATGTGAAAACACAGTTTCAATAAAATCAACAGTCAAGGCTGAAAATGTTGAGCAGATGGACAAGATGATTGATGAACTTCTTGGAAAATAATATCAGGGATATTGGTGTGATTATCAGATTTTGCCCCTTGCATCATTTTGATAATGAGTGAAATAGACAGCTCGGAAACTTTGTTTTCGGGCTGTTAGTATGTAAATATAACCAAATAGCAATTGGTATATAAACATATATTGCTGTTTGATTTTGACTCCTGCATCGTATCTGTTGAGTATTAAAAGGGATAAGTGATTAAAATGATAAGAAAGATAAATGATTTAATTTTGATAGCAGATGAAAAAGAGACAGGGACAATACTTTACCGTGTGTTTTCTAAAAGTGGCGTAGTGGATATACCGGAAGGGATAACTGATATTGCACAATATTGTTTTTCTGAAACTATGCATCTGCCAAAAGAATTACAAAAAGAATATGATGAAAGAGATACAGACATATTGTATCATGAGTTTTCTGGGGGATTTGTAAACAGCATAACATTTCCAAAAAGTGTTGAAAAGATAGGAAATAACGCATTTTATAACTGCCGGGAACTTACTGATATTACGATGGGAAGTAATATAAAAGAAGTCGGCAGTGATGTTTTTATGAATTGTCGAAATCTGCATAAAATATGTATCCTAAGTGATATAAAAGATGTAACAGGACTTAGGCAGGTTTTAAGCCGTATATCATCGGAGATAGAAGTAACTTATATGAAATATGATAAGATAACCGCAAAAGTTCTTTATCCGGAATATAGTGAATCTTATGATGAAATAGCCCCGGCTCATATATTTGGAAGAAATATAGAGGGCGAGGGATTCAGGGCGAGACAGTGTTTTGACGGTGGCAGGGCAGATATGAGACAATATGACACCATATTTCCAAAGGCATCGGCAGAAGAAAGTGTTGAGGTCGCAGGGAAAATAGCAATGTACCGGTTGATGTATCCGTACATGCTTAATGATTCTGAAAAAGATTTATATATGGAATATCTTGAAAACAATAAAAGTGAAATAGTAAATCTTTTTATTGAAAATAAGAGTATTGATGAAGTGGAATTTATGCTTGAGCTGTTTGGTTCAGATAGGGAAATGATAGAAACTGCAATAGTTAAGGCAGCTGAGACAGGGTTTGGAGAAGTAACGGCACTTGTTTTAAAGTATCGGCGTAAAAAAGAGGATATAAGAAAAGAAAGATACTCTTTTTAGCTATAGCGGAAATGGAGGGATTTATGTCAAAAGTTCAGACACAGAGCGAGTGGGAATGGCAGGCTGCCAATGATATTTTTAAGTTTATAAAAAATGAGCTTTATATGGAACTTCGATTTTTTGATGTGGCTTTTTGTTCACTTATTCCTAAAATTGACGAGACAATTGATACAATGTCAACTGATGGCAATTTTATTTATTTTAAGCCGGAGCATATGATAAGTGTGTTTAAGAAAAATTCAAAATATCTGGACAGACTTTATTTACATAGCATTCTTCACTGCATATACAGCCATCTCTGGGTCAGAGGTGAGAGAGATTTATTTTTATGGGGGATAGCATGTGATATTATCGTTGAATATACAATCGATAAGATGGAAAATGAAATATTAAAAAGACCTCTTAGCTGGCTGAGGATGCAGACTTATGAGAAGATGGATGAAAATAAGGCAGGACTGTCGGCAGCAGTTATATACAGAAAACTAATGAAACTCGACAGTGAAACCATAAACAGGCTTGCAGTCGAGTTTTATACGGATACGCATACGCATTGGCCAAAAGAAAATAAAATGTCGGCCGTGCAGAATCAGACGAAAAATAAATGGGATAAAATATCAAGGCAAAGTGAGATAAAAAAGGAAAGCCAGGGCAAGGACAGTGAAGAGGGAAAGAACTTTTGGCAGCAGCAGATAAAGGCAGAGAGAGGAAAGAAAAGTTATAAAGACTTTTTGAGAAAGTTTTGTAAATTAAAAGAAGAACTTAGGATAGACATGGATGAATATGACTTAAACTATTATACTTATGGTTTGAGATTGTATAGAAATATGCCGCTTATTGAGCCGATGGAAACAAAAGAAAACTTGAGAATAGAGGAACTTGTAATAGTTGTCGATACAAGTTATTCGACAAAAGGAGAACTTGTCAAAAAGTTTCTCAGAGAGACATTTATAATATTATCGGAGACAGACAGCTTTTTTAATAAAAGAAAAATTCATATAATACAATGTGATGAGATGGTACATTCGGATATAATCATCACGAAAGATACGGATATAGATGTTCTTATTAATAATTTTGAACTAGCCGGAGGAGGAAACACTGATTTCAGACCGGCATTTGAGTATGTAAACAAGCTGATTGATACAGGTGAAATAAAAAAACTGCAGGGACTTCTTTATTTTACAGATGGAAAGGGAAGATATCCGAAAAAGAAAATGCCTTATCAGACAGCGTTTGTTTTTATTGATAAGATGAGTGAGTGTGAGGTGCCGGCATGGGCAATGAAGGTTGAACTGGAATAAAGTGAGTAGATAAAGCAGGATAAAAAGAAAATTAATGAGAGGATTAGATAATGAATATCAAGAAAGCAAAGGAAGAGATTAAGAATACAGTTAGAGCATATTTGAAAAAAGATGCTGACGGGGAGTATATGATTCCAGCTATAAGACAGCGTCCAATATTACTTATAGGACCTCCGGGTATTGGCAAGACACAGATTATGGAACAGATTGCGAGAGAGTGTAAAGTAGGACTTGTCTCTTATACGATTACACATCATACAAGGCAGAGTGCAGTTGGTCTGCCGTTTATTGTTGAGGAAGAATTTGACGGAAAAAAATATTCTGTCACAGAATATACAATGAGTGAAATTATTGCAAGTGTATATAGAAAAATTAAGGAAAGCGGCATTCCGGAGGGAATTTTGTTTATCGATGAGATAAATTGTGTGTCGGAAACGCTTGCACCGACAATGCTTCAGTTTTTGCAATGCAAAACATTCGGAAATCAGGAGATACCTAAGGGATGGATAATAGTAGCGGCAGGGAATCCGGCAGAATATAATAAATCTGTAAGAGAATTTGACATGGTAACTCTTGACAGAGTAAGAAAAATAAACGTTGAAGCGGATTTTAATATATGGAAAGAATATGCGATAAACAGTCATATAAACAGGGCAATAATAAATTATCTTGAACTCAGGCCAAACAATTTTTATAAAGTTGAGGCAGATATAGACGGTATGCAGTTTGTTACAGCAAGAGGCTGGGAGGATTTGAGTAATCTTTATGATACATACAATGAGATAGGGATAAAAGTTGATGAGGATATAATTGCCGAATTTATACAGCATGAAGATACGGCAAAAGATGTAGCTGCGTATTTTGAACTTTATGAAAAATACAAAAATAATTACGGTATTTTGGATATACTTGCAGGAAATCCCGGAAAACAGGCATATCAAAACATATTTGACGCATCATTTGATGAGAGGATAAGCGTTGTAAACCTTTTGATAAGCGGACTTGAGGTATCATTTCATAAAGTATCGTTGAATAAGATGATTACTGATATATGGTATGATTTTCTGAAAAAATATAAAAATGGACTTGAAGAAAACGGCTATGAACAAAAAGAGTGCAGAGATACAGCAGGTATCGGTCAGGATGGAAGCATTTTTGCAGACATGTTTGAACAAAAGAAAATCGAATTTGACAGGAGTAAAAAAGCAGGCTTTTTAAGCAGAGATGAGATAAAAGCGAATGAATATATAATAGAAAAATTATCAAAGACACATATAAGCTCGGAAAAAGATGCAGATGCGGCATTTAGGGAAGCACTTACAGGATTTGAATGCATGAGACAGGAACTTGAAAAAAGCGAGGATTTGGCATCAGAACAGCTTGAAAATGTATTCTTGTTTATTGAAGAGGCAATTGGTGCAGGTCAGGAAATGGTCGTATTTGTAACAGAGCTTACATTAAATAGTGAAACAGCTATGTTTCTTTCTGACAATCCGAGTGAAAAATATCTCAAATATAACAGTGAGCTTCTTGTCGGTACAAAGAAAGAAGAAATATTGTCAAAACTGAGAAAAGATGAGATTTACGGAGAAGAGCATGTAAGGGACTTCTGATAAGGCAATAAATTTTAATTATTTCTTAAATATTTTTAGGATAAACAAAAGTAACAGCTTAGCGTATGGAAAAAAATAATTTTTTGTATATCACTAAGCCGTTGTTTTTGTCATTTTACTGTATCGTTTCCCATCTTTCCATAAGTTCTTCAAGTCTGTCTGTATTTTGTTCTATTTTAGAAGAAATCTCCTGTAATTTAACAGAGTTAGTTGACACTTCATCTGTCTGTAATAGTTCTGTGAGTTCTTCGTTTTCTGTTTCAAGTTTTTCAATTTCAGCTTCAATTTTCTTGACTTCATTTTCGATTTTTCTAAGACGAGCCTGTTCTTCCTTCTGCTGTTTCCAACTGAGTTTTGTATCGGAAGAAGTATTATCTGAGCTGTCTGTATCAGAAATCATAGTGGAACTGTTTCCGGAGGTTTGATTTAAAGTCAGGTCATTAAGCTGCGCACGCTCGTTGTCCTCTTTTTTTTCAAGGTAGTAATCGTAGTTACCGACATAGTTTACTATCTGATGTCTGGTAAGGTCAAGTATTCTTGTCGCTGTTTTGTTTATAAAAAATCTGTCATGAGATACATAAAGAACCGTTCCCTCAAAATTATTTATTGCATTTTCAAGGATTTCCTTTGAGTCTATATCAAGGTGGTTTGTCGGCTCATCAAGGATGAGGAAGTTTGCATCTGACAGCATAAGTTTGGCAAGAGATACACGACCTCTTTCGCCACCGCTCAGATTTTTAATTTTCTTAAAGACATCATCCTCCGTAAACAAAAATGCGGCAAGCATATTTCTTATCTGCGTATTTGTCATTGTAGGATATGTATCCTGAATTTCTTCAAACAATGTTTTTTCCATGTGGAGTACCTGGTGTTCCTGGTCATAGTACGCAATCTGAACATTGGTGCCTAGTGTTATGCTGCCTGTGTCAGGGGCAAGCATTTTGTTTATCATTTTCAGGATAGTGGTTTTGCCTGTACCATTGTCACCGATTATGGCTACTTTTTCACCTCGTTTTACCTCAAATGCAATGTCTGAAAAGAGTGAGTGTTCACCGAAACTCTTTGATAAATTTTTTATTGTAAGTACATCATTTCCGCTTTGTATCTTCGGTGTAAAAAGGAGGTGCATCTGAGTGTTTTCTTCAACAGGTTTTTCGATACGCTCCATCTTATCGAGCATTTTCTGACGGCTTTCTGCACGTTTTATGGATTTTTCTCTGTTGAAAGAGCGAAGTTTTGTGATAACTTCCTCCTGATGTTTTATCTCAGCCTGCTGATTCATGTATTGTTTCATAAGGCTGTCGAGAAGTGCCTGGCGTTTTGTTGAATAATCGCTGTAATTGCCTGAAAAGACTGTTGAATGTGTCTGTCTTAATTCGACAACCTTAGTGACTATTTTATCAAGAAAATATCTGTCATGAGCAACTATTAAAACGGCACCCTTATAGCTGTTTAGATAGCCTTCAAGCCAGTGGATTGAATTCATGTCAAGGTGGTTTGTCGGCTCATCGAGTATTATTAAATCGGGAGCCTGTAAAAGCATTTTAGCAAGTGCAACTCTGGTTTTCTGACCACCTGAAAGTTTGGAGATAGGTTTGCTAAAATCATTATCTTCAAAACCAAGACCTTTTAAGACACCGTTTATCTCGCTTTCATATGAATAACCGTCAAGCTGTTCAAAGCGGTGTCTGGCATTATCATATTGCTTGATAAGAGAATCAAGTTCATCACCTGATGCATTATTCATTTTTTCTGAAAGTTCATGCATTTTTTTTTCTAAGATCTTTACCTCAGGCTTAGCGGTCTGCATTTCTTCTATAATGCTTTCACCTGATTCAAATTCCTGATTCTGTGCAAGATATCCGACAGAAGCGTCTTTTTTTATAATAATATCACCGGAATCGTAACCTTCTTTTCCTACTATAATTTTTAATAAGGTAGATTTACCGGAACCGTTTACACCTACGATGGCGGCTTTTTCGTTGTCATTTATATGAAATGATACATCATTTAAAACTACATCTGTTGCAAATGATTTGCTGATGTGGCTGCATTGTAATATCATATTTACCTCCGTGTGAAAAATTTATATACAAAAGTTAAGTATAAATTTGAACAGTGATTTTTGCAAGCTTAAAAATACAGACAGAAAAACTTTTTTGGAGTAATTCTGTCTGTATAAAGTACAATTTAGTCATTTCTGAAAAATCATATTATTTAATTATTATGAAGACTGTTTTTCATTGCTTCAAAGCTTTCTTTACTTATTACATGCTCGATGCGGCATGCATCTTCAAGAGCAATTTCCTCAGGAACACCGAGAGATATAAGCCATTTGGAAATAAATTCATGTCTTTCATATATCATTTCTGCTATCTCACGACCTGAATCGGTAAGATATATGTAACCGGCATCAGTGACTGTGATGTGTTTCTTTTCACGAAGATTTTTCATGGCAACACTGACACTGGACTTTTTAAAGCCAAGATGATTTGCTATATCTACACCCCTGACAACAGGGAGGGTTTTACTGAGCATAAGTATAGTTTCAAGATAATTTTCAGAAGATTCATTGCTGTTCATTTAACTCACCTCACCATAAGTTTACTTTCGTACATGATTTTAACATATAGAATATGTTTTTTCAATGACGCATATTTTTTCAATGCTATTGACATTGATTATCAGTTAGAATATACTAACAATTGTAAGAGATAATAAACAAAATGTCAATAATAAATATGTTTTTAAGTTGCTGTCTGCATCGCAGATGTAGACAGTGATATTTTAGGAAGGGGACTTTAAAATGATAGCAACTGTTATTATAAGTATTATTATTGTGATTGCATTGGCGGCAGCACTTAGAAGTGTTATAAAAGGAAAGAAGAATGGATGCACAGGAAATTGTGCGAGCTGTTCAGGATGTGCGGTGCATCACAAAAAGTAAAAACTTGCAAACTGTCTGTGTGAGACAAACTGCAAAGAAATGAGGAATACAATGAAGATAAGTGAAATATTGAAAAACAATAAAATTACATTGTCTATGGAGGTTTTCCCACCGAAGACGAGTACTGCATTTGAAACGGTAAATAAAGCTGTTAAAGAAATTGCAGCATTGAAGCCTGATTTTATGAGTGTTACATACGGTGCCGGCGGTGGGACGAGTAAACACACGGTTAAGATAGCGACAGACATAAAAAAACAGTACGGAGTGACTTCTATGGCGCATCTTACCTGTGTTTCATCGAGTGAGGATACAGTTAGGAAACAAATTGAGCTTATAAGAGATGCCGGCATTGAAAATATACTTGCCTTAAGGGGAGATATTCCGGAAGAAACAGAGTTCCCTATGCCGGGGCAGTTTAAACATGCGTCTGACCTTGTATATCAGATTAAAAATATAGCACCGGATATCTGCATAGGAGGCGCATGTTATCCGGAAGGACATCCGGAGGCTGATGACAAGACTGCGGATATAGCCAATATAAAGAAAAAAGTTGATGCTGGATGCGAGTTTTTGACAACCCAGATGTTTTTTGATAATTCAATTTTTTATAATTATCTGTACAGATTAAGGGAGGCGGGTATATTTGTACCTGTAATTGCGGGAATTATGCCTATTACGAAGAAAGCACAGCTTGCAAGAAGTATACAGCTTTCAGGTTGTTGTGTACCGGCTAAATTTAAGTCGATAGTTGACTGGTTTGGTGATGAGCCTCAAAAAATGCAGCAGGCAGGTATTGCCTATGCTACGGAACAGATTATAGATTTGTTTGCAAACGGTATTAAAAATGTGCATGTATACACGATGAATAATCCTGAGGTAGCGCTTGGTATACAAAACAATCTGTCTGAAATAATCGGAAAATAAAAACAGTAAAGCAGAAATTTTCGCGGCAGCAGGCATGAATACTGAGAAAAATTCACAAAATTTGTAGCAAAATCTGTTTATAAATTAGTAATTTGTTATAGAATAAATGGGATAAAGTAGGTATAATGTATGAATAAACAGTTAACAAGGAGAAGTGGAAATATGAAAACATTAAGAATGAAAATACTTATTCCTATTTTGGTGCTTGCATTTATATGTACTGCTTACTCAGGATGGAATATTTTATCTATGAAAGACCTTAAAGAGTCAAGTATAAGTAACTCTAAAAAAAATTCAGAAGCGATTCATAAGCTGGACACGCTTTCTATTGAATTTGAGAAAATGCACAAACAAATATTCATTTATTTTGTTACAGGAAATGAAACTGCAAAGGCGGAGATAAGAAACAATGTCTCAGATATTGCAGAAACTGTTACAAGCAATATAGATGAATATGAAAAAGGCATTGACAAGAATAATACTAAGGAAGTAACACGTTTTAATACTTTTAAGGAATCATATAACGAACTTTATAAAAAGTATAAACAGGCATTGTTAATGTGCGAAAAAGATTTAAACAGTGCCATTCAGGTTGCAAATGATGAGCTTCAACCTATGGTAGACAAGACGGAATCTGCCATCAATGCATTGACAGATGCTATTCAAAATGATATTGCGGCGTCTAATGAGGAACAGGCAAAGACATTTGATATGAGCATAAGAATGTCGATTGTTCAGATTGTTATAGCACTTATCATAAGCCTGATTTCTGTATTGGCATGTATTATTACCATTACAAAACCTACGACAAATACAACAAAAGATTTGGACAAAGTTGTTGAGAAGCTTGAAAATAATTGTGGCAATCTAAATGAGAGAATTCCGGTCAGGACTAAGGATGAGATTGGACTTCTTGTAAAGGGCATAAATAAATTTATGGATGTTTTGCAGAGCGTTATAGGGGATGTTGTGAAATCCTCAGGCGGACTTAAAGAAAGCTTTGCAGATGTTGAAAAGAGTATAACACGTGTGAATGACAATTCATGTGATGTATCTGCTGTTATGCAGCAATTGTCGGCATCCATGCAGGAAGTATCAGCAACATTGATTACAATAGATAAAAATGTCAGTGATGTAGATTCAAGCGTAGACGAATTTGAAAAATCAAGTGAGGATATATTAGAGTATTCAAATGAAATGCAGCAGAGAGCAACTGAACTTGAACAAAATGCGGTAGACAGCCGAAAGACAACAGGAGATATGATTGGAGAAATCATTGAAAAGCTTAAGAAAGCCATTGACAACAGCAGAAGCGTTGAGCAGGTTGAAAATCTTACAAATGAAATCTTGTCTATATCCAGCCAGACTAACTTACTTGCATTAAATGCTTCTATAGAAGCGGCAAGAGCTGGTGAGGCAGGAAAAGGCTTTGCGGTTGTTGCAGACGAGATAAGAAAACTTGCCGACAGCAGCAGGGAAACGGCAAACAATATCCAGCAGATTAACGAGCATGTTATAGCTGCGGTAAATGAACTTAGCAAAAATTCAAATCAGATAGTTGAATACATAGACAGTGATATTTTACCTGACTACAACAATTTTGTTGAATCAGGAAGAAAATACAGTGATGATTCGGTTTACATCAATGATGAGATGAAGAACTTTGCTGAAAAAACACGCAAATTACATAAAGTTATCAGTAAGCTTGTAAATTCCGTATCAAGCATAACTACAGTTATAGAAGACAGTGCAAGAGGTATTGAAAATGCATCTCAGGGCGCAACATCACTTGCAGGTGAAGTGCAGAAGATAAAAAATGAAATGAGTGTAAGTATGGATCTTGTCGGTGTGCTTGAGGATAACTGTAACAGATTTAATGTAAGCACGGTCACAGAAGAACATAGTGCAGAGTGTGAGACAGAAATATAAAATATCCATAAATTTTATATTGTATATTGCAAGTAAAATTTTTTCAGGTATAATTGATAAGTGGTGAATATTTTTTACAAATGTAAAAAGAAGAACCTATCACTTTTTGAAAGGAAGAATACAATGGATATTTTTAATGTATTGACAATGATTGGTGGACTTGCTCTATTTCTTTATGGAATGCATGTCATGGGAGACGGTCTTGCCAAAACATCCGGTGGTAAATTAGAAGCAATTCTTGAAAAGTTTACTTCAAAAACTCTTTTTGCCGTATTGCTTGGTGCCGGAGTAACAGCCGTTATTCAGTCATCGTCAGCTACAACAGTTATGGTTGTAGGTTTTGTGAATTCAGGCATTATGAAGCTTGAACAGGCTGTTGGCATAATCATGGGTGCCAACATCGGTACTACAGTAACTTCATGGATACTTTCACTTACGGGAATTCAAGGAGACAGTCTGATTATCAATCTTTTGAAACCGACATCATTCTCACCGATACTTGCAATAATTGGTGTGGGCATGATTTTATTTGCAAAAAGCAATACCAAAAAAGATGTTGGAACAATATTAGCAGGTTTTGCCATTCTTATGACAGGTATGAGTACAATGAGTGAGGCTGTTGAACCACTCACAAAAATGCCTGCATTTACAAAAATATTTTTAATGTTTAGTGATAATCCTATCATAGGTGTTATTGTAGGAACCGTGCTTACTGCGATTATACAGTCTTCATCAGCTTCTGTTGGTATATTACAGGCATTTTGTCTTGCAGGAACAGTCAGCTATGCATCAGCGCTGCCTATTATTATGGGACAAAATATCGGTACATGTGTAACTGCACTTTTATCGGCAGTAGGAGCAAGAAAAAATGCGAAGAGAGCAGCATTTGTACATTTCTATTTTAACCTTATAGGAACTATTGTCTTTATGATAGGTTTTTACGGAATAAATGCGTTTGTACATTTTAATTTCCTAAGTCAGTCAGCTTCAGTTGCCGGTATAGCTGTAATTCATACTGCATTTAATATAATAGCAACATTATGTCTGCTTCCTCTGAAAAATGTACTTGTTACCCTTGCCAAACTCACAATCAAAGATAACGAGACAGAGGAACATACGGTTAAATCACTTCTTGACGAGCGTTTCCTTGAGAAACCTGCGTTTGCTGTAAATCAGGCACAGAAAACAGCTGTTCTTATGGCAAAAGCGTCAGAAGATGCATTGTTTAAGGCAATTGCTCTTTTCCATCATTATGATAAGGACATTGCCGAGGAAGTATCAAATTTGGAAGATATGGTAGATCATTATGAGGATGAGCTTGGAACATATCTTATGAAACTTAATAACGCAGACCTTTCAGATGCGGATTCAAAGATTGTTTCTACGATACTTCATTGTATAGGGGATTTCGAGAGAATTTCAGACCATGCGGTAAATCTTATGAATACAGCCAATGAAGTTTACAGGAAAGAGGAACATTTCTCTGACAAGGCGAAAGGTGAATTAGAGGTATACGAAGGTGCCATAAGAGATATTGTTTCAATGACATTCAGTGTTTTTGAAAAACAGGATGTAGCTATGGCAACAAAAGTTGAGCCTTTGGAGGAAGTTATCGATACATTAAATGATGAGGTAAAGAAAAAGCACGTAAAACGTCTGCGCAAAGGAAAATGTACTATTGAACTTGGTTTTGTACTTTCTGACATAACCACCAATTTTGAGAGAATAGCAGACCATTGTTCCAATATAGCAGTCTGTATTATACAGACAAACGAGGATGGATTTGATACGCATGAGTATCTTGATAACTTAAAGGAAAACGATGATCCTAAGTTTAAAAATATGTACAAAGAATACCGCAACAAGTACAAATTACCATGATATGATGCAATGGTCAAAATAATTTTTGCCCCAACATCATGAAAAATATGATTAAATTTTACACGCCCCTATGTTTTCACACAGGGGCGTGTCGTGTTATAATATAAACATAAATGTGCTTAAAACGTAATAAGAAAATAATTGATAAGAGAGGATAAAAAATGGCAATAGTAACATTAAAAAAGGGTGAGGGAAGAACAATTAAAAGTGGCGGAATGTGGATTTTTGACAATGAGATTGCCTCAATAATGGGTTCTTTTGAAGATGGAGATATAGTTCTTGTTCATGATTTTGACGGTTATCCGATGGGAAAAGGTTTTATAAACAGAAATTCAAAAATCAGAGTCAGATTGATGACAAGAAATACAGAACAGGATATAAATGATGAATTTTTGAGAAAGAGGCTTGAAAATGCATGGGAATACAGAAAAAAGACGGTTGATACATCGAGCTGCAGGGTAGTGTTTGGTGAGGCAGATTTTCTTCCGGGACTTGTTATAGACAAATTTTCTGACGTGTTGGTTGTTCAGTCTCTTGCACTTGGAATAGATAAATTTAAGGAAAAGATAGTTGATATATTAAAAGATATTTTGGAAAAAGACGGAATTCATATAAGAGGTGTGTATGAGAGGAGTGACGCAAAAGTCAGAAAAAATGAGGGACTTGAGCGTATCAAAGGATTTATAGGAAATGAATTCGACACGAATGTTGAGATAGTTGAAAACGGAGTTAAATATTATGTGGATGTAAAAGAAGGTCAGAAAACAGGATTTTTCCTTGATCAGAAATACAACAGGCAGTCTATAAGAAAATTGTGTAAAGATGCGAAAGTTCTTGATTGCTTTACACATACAGGTTCGTTTGCTTTAAATGCAGGTCAGGCAGGAGCAAAAAGTGTACTTGGTCTTGATGCATCTGAACTTGGTGTAGAGCAGGCAATAAAAAATGCAGAGCTTAACGGGCTCTCGGATACAGTTAAATTTGAATGTGCAGATGTGTTCGACAAATTACCTGAGCTTGAAAAAGCCGGCGAAAAATTTGATGTGGTTATACTTGACCCACCGGCATTTACAAAATCAAGAAATTCAATAAAAAATGCCGTAAAGGGTTATCGTGAAATAAATTTGAGAGGAATGAAACTTGTAAAAGACGGCGGTTTTCTTGCAACCTGTTCATGTTCACACTTTATGGATTATGACTTATTTACAAAAACAATAGCGCAGGCAGCGTCAAATGTGCATAAAAGACTTCGTCAGGTTGAGTTTAGAACACAGGCACCTGATCATCCGATACTTTGGGCTGCCAATGAATCATACTATTTGAAGTTTTATATATTCCAGGTATGTGATGAAAAGTAAGAAGAATTTAACTGATATGCTTAGAATAAAGGAGTAATATGAGATTTTTTCACATTTCCGATTTACATTTTGGAAAACAACTATATGGGTATGACCTTACAGAGGAACATAGAAATTTTATAAGACAGCTTGGAAAATATTGCGAGGAGTATTCGCCTGATGCAGTGCTTATTGCAGGGGATATTTATGACAGAGCAGTTCCTTCGGCAGGTGCAGTTACACTCATGGATGAACTTTTAACGACACTTTCAGGAATAACTGTTCTGATAATTTCAGGAAATCACGATAATGCCCAAAGGCTCAATTACGGAAGTGATTTTTTGAGAAAACACAATATATATATATCATCAATGCCACCGGTTGAAGATTTGAAAATGGAGAAGATAAGTCTTTCGGATGAAAACGGAAATGTAAATTTTTATCTTTTACCTTTTTTTAAACCGGTTGTGTTTAAAAATTCCATGCCGGATGAATATTTAAACGGCGAAAATGCTATTATAAAAAAAATTGTTCAAAATACGGATATAGATAAGAGCGAGCGCAATGTTGTAATGTCACATCAATTTTTTATATCGGGACATGAAGAACCAAAACTTTGTGATTCTGAGCAATTGCCGGCAATAGTGGGAGGACTTGATGCTGTAGATATAGCGGCTTTTGAAGATTTTGAGTATAGTGCCCTGGGGCATATACACGGAGGTCAGTTCGTCGGAAATGAAAAAAACAGATACAGCGGGACACCGGTCAAATTTTCAGTAAGCGAGAGAAATCATAATAAAAGCATTGTTATGGTGGATTTAGAAGAGAAGGGCAAAAAGGCTGAAATAACAAAACTTCCGCTTAACCAGATAAGAGATGTAAAGAAATTAGAAGGATATTTTGAAGATATAATTGCACTGGCAGACGAAGAAATTAAGAAAGATTATGTGAGCATAACTCTGAGGGATGAAGATATAATTCCTAATGTAAAGGAGAAGCTGAATGCATATTTTGATAATATATTAGAGGTAATTATAGATAATTCACAGACGAGAAAGATAATGCTTGATGATGTTGAAGAATTAAAGGAAATGTCACCATTTGACTCTTTTAACACATTTTTTGAGCAGTTAAATGACCGAAAGATGGATGAAAATGAAAGTGAGTTATTCAGGGAAATACTTAGTGAGGTTATAAAGGAGTAGAATGATATGAGACCGATAAAACTTGTTATGTCAGCATTTGGTTCTTATGGCGGTGAGGAAGTTGTGGATTTCTCAAAGATAAAAGGAGGTCTGTTTCTTATATCAGGAGATACAGGCTCAGGCAAAACGACTATATTTGATGGTATAATGTATGCTCTTTATAATAAGCTGGGCGGTGATGACAGAGAAACTAAAATGATGCGCAGTGAGTATGCTGATGATAAACGAAAAACTTTCGTGGAATTTACATTTGAATATGCTCACGGACAAAATAAAGGCTTATATACAGTAAAGAGGACTACTCATTTTAGAAAAAGCGGAATGGTGTCTGATGTAACGCTTACGATGCCTGACGGAGAAGTTTTTGTCGGGAAAAATAAAGAGACAGATGAGAAAATACAAAGTATTATAGGACTTGATTACAAACAATTTGGAAAGATAGTCATGATAGCTCAGGGACAATTTCGTGAACTCATAATGGAAAGCACGAAAAACAGAAAAGAAATTTTTAAAAGTATTTTTTCAATGGATATTTATGAGAAAATTGAAAAAAACATAAGTGAAAGATTTAAAAAAATATATGGAAAGTTAAAGGATAATAATCTTTTGCTTGAGGAAAATTTTGGGTCTGTTACTATAAACAGTGAAAGTGAAAATGCAATTTTATGGAGTGATGCATATGATAAGAGAGACACGGAGCCTGAAAAATTGTTGTCAATTCTTGAAAGTGAGATAGACATACTTGAAAAAGACAAAACTGGACTTAAAAAGGTTATAGATAAGGAAAATACTGAGCTTATTAGGATAACCAAACAGATATCTGATGCTGACAAGATAAACGCGAAATTTGAGAAAATGCAGATGTCGGAAACAAGATATAAAGAATTGTTAGGCGAAAAGGAGATATATGCGGCTAAAGCGGAAAAAGTAAGAAAAGCCAAAGCAGCATATGAGGTCAGGCAGGTACAAAATATTTACCTTAAGATACAGAAAAATATACAATTAAAAAAAGAACAGCTCAAAAAAAATCAAAGCAGACTGGAGGAGACTTCAAAAAGGCATGATGCTTTGTCAATCAGGAAAGAGGAATTTGAGCAGAAAAATAATGCAAAATATACACAACTTTTAAATCAAAAAAGTAAGATTGAAAATGAAATGTCTGTGTATGAAGAATATGACGATAAAAGAGAACTATATCAGAAAGAAAATGATACATTAACAGAGATTAGAAATCAGGTTTTGGAATTAAAAAAGCAGAATGAAGAATATCTTTTGTCAAGAGAGAAAACAGAGGAAAAACTGCATGAGTTAAAGGACATTGAAATAGTATTTAGTCAGTATGAAAATGATAAGGAAAAAATTCTTAAAAACACAGATGAAATTTCGCAGCTTCAAAAGACATTAAAAATGTATCTGACTGAAAACGACAGTCTTAAGAATATTGAAAATGACTATAGTGCTAAATATATTGAGTGGAAAAATGCAAGAAAGACATTTGAGCAGATAAGTGACAGGTATGTAACGGCACAGGCAGCTATTCTTGCTGCTAAGTTAGAAAACGGAAAACCATGTCCGGTATGTGGAGCATTGGAACATATAAATCCGGCTAAGATGACTGAAGACACAGTTACAAAAGATGATTTAGACAAGGCGAAATTAAGAGAGGACAGGCTTGAGAGAGAAAAAAACGAAAAGCAGGCAGAGTACGAGGAGAGCAGGAGAAAGACTGAGATTTTAAAATCTGAATTTATAAAAGAATATTATAAGGAAAATAAACAATCAGATACGCAGATTTTAGATTTTGATAAAGCAGAAAAAGAATTGGAAAATAAACTTTCTGATGCAAAAGAAAAACTGAATGGTGTTGAAAAAAATATTGATATTGCAAAGAAAAAGATAGTTCAAAAGGAAGAATGTTATAAGACAAGAGAAAAACTTGAAACAAGACTTGCGGCATTGGAAAAGGAAATAGTGAAAACCGGTGACAGGCTGAATGAACAATCGGTCTATGTGGGAGGTATTTTAGCGCAAATTGATACGTTAGGTAAAACCTTATCATACAATAATTCCGAAGAAGCAAAAAAAATGCTTGAAAATCTTGAAAAAGAAATTGAAGAAATCGAGACTGAAAAACAGGAAATTGAAGATTTAACAGCGGAGTGCGACAAAACAAACAGTCTGTTAAAAGGAAAAATAGAGGAAACAAAAAAACAGTTAGAGACAGATGAAAATGAGTTTGCAAAAGAGTACAAAAATTTTGAAAATGTACTTAGCAAAAAAGGTTTTGATAGCATAGCCTCATATAAAGAAAGCATTTTAGAAGATGAACAGATAACAATGCTTGAAGAACAGCTTGAAAAATACCGTGATGAACTCAACAGGCTGAAATCGGAAATAGCAGTGTTAAATGACATGCTGGCAGATGAGAGTATAATAGATACGGAAGAACTTTTGCAGGCAAAATCGGAAATGCAGGTTAGAGTTAAGCGGTTAAACAAGGAAAACGAAGATATAATTTCAAAGCTTGGAAACAATGTCTCTGTAAAGAAAAAAATAGTCAATCTGTTGCGTGACAGAGGTGAACTGGATAAAAAATACAGAGTTATAGCCTCACTTAACAATGCTGCAAATAATAAAAAAATACATTTTCAGACTTTTGTATTGAGACAATATTTCAATATGGTAATATCATATGCAAACAAAAGACTTGCGGTAATGACATCAAATAATTTTTTGCTGAGATGCAGAGACATTTCATTTTCAACTGCCGGTGAGACAGGACTTGAACTTGATGTTTATAGTCCTGTGACAGGAAAGGTAAGGGATGCACATTCACTTTCAGGTGGTGAAACATTTATGGCTTCTCTTGCAATGGCACTCGGAATGTCAGATATTGTTCAAAATAAATCAGGTAAAACTAATATTGATACAATGTTTATTGATGAGGGATTTGGCTCATTAAGTGATGATGTGAGAGACAAGGCAGTCAGAATACTTCTTGAACTTGCAGGAAGCAGCAGAACGGTAGGGGTTATTTCGCATGTATCGGAACTTAAAGAGCAGATTCCGTCAAAGATACTTGTAAGAAAGGAGAACGATGGAAGTCATATTACATGGTCTCAGGACAGATAGAAAAAAGAAGATGACATGTAAGCAGGTACAAAAAAAGATTATTGATTTCATAAACGATGATATGGATGTCAAAGAACTGGGTACTTTTATTGAGCATTTGGAAAGCTGCGACGAGTGTAAGGAAGAGTATGATGTATATTATACACTTATAATGGGAATGAGAATACTTGACAGTGATAATCTTAAGGGAAAGACAAAGATTGATTCGCAGGAAAAAATTAATAGTGCTAAATCTTATCTGTTTAAATGGCGCATTGTTTTATTGGAAAAAATTCTTCTTTTTATATTTATCTGTATTGGCATTATTCTTGTATATTGAGATATTGGGGTCAAAAGGCATTTTGCCCTCAATTGATGCGTGATAATTAACATTTGTGATTTATGATAAGAACTAAGAAGGGAAATTTTATAATGAGTGAAAAGATAGTTTTAATAGATGGACACAGTATCTTAAACAGAGCATTTTACGGAGTGCCTGATTTGACAAATTCGGAGGGAATGCATACAAACGCTGTATATGGATTTTTAAATATCATGTTTAAAATTTTGGATACAGAAAAGCCGGAATATCTCACCGTTGCATTTGATGTGAAAAAACCTACATTCAGGCATGAAATGTTTAAGGAATATAAGGGGACAAGAAAGCCGATGCCCGAGGAATTAAGACAGCAGGTTCCGATAATCCAGCAGGTTCTTGAGGCTATGGGAATAACAATAGTAAAAAGACCCGGTTTTGAGGCAGACGATATACTTGGAACTATTGCAAAAACGGCAGAAGCACAAGGAAAAGAAGTTACACTTGTATCAGGTGACAGAGATTTACTTCAATTGGCGTCAGAGAATATAAAGATAAGTATTCCCAAGACAAAAAAAGGTGGTTCTGAGGTAGAGGAATATCACACAGAGGATGTAATAGAAAAATACGGTGTGACACCGGTTCAGATTATAGATATGAAAGGTCTTATGGGAGATACTGCTGATAATATTCCCGGAGTTGCAGGTGTTGGTGAAAAGACAGCGGTAAAGATACTTAAAGCTTTTCCAAGCGTTGAACAGGCATACGAACATATTGAGGAGGTTGAACCAAAGAGAGCAAGAGAGCTTTTGAGAGCAGGAAAAGATATGGCTTTTCTCAGTAAAAAACTTGCGACAATAAAGACGGATTGTGAGTTGGATTATAATATTGCGGATGCAAAACTTGAAAATATTTTTACGCCTGAGGCTTTTGAGTGGGTAAAAAAACTTGAATTAAAGTCACTTGTCAACAAATTTGATATGGATACAAGAAGCAGTATTGTAATAAAACCTATGAACTTTAAGTTCTTAAAAAAGAAAGCGGAGGTTGAAAAATTTGCAAAAGAACTTATAAAAAATTCACCTGATGTTGTGGGAGTTTCATTTTTTGGAGATGAGTGGTCAAACTCAGGTGTACAGAAAAAAAAGAATAAAAAGAAAAACGGCGGTCAGATGGCATTTGTTTTTGATGATATATCGGCAGTTTCGCTTGAAGATGAGAGCGATAGTTTAAACGAGTATCTGTTTTTAGGGCTGAGTTTAAGTTATGAGACAGATGGAACTTTTGAGACGATAAGCATACTAAAAAATGATGAGACAGATGGAGATTTTCTTATAGATATTTATAAAAAAATCGAAAAGAAAATGCCGCATATCGCGCTGTTTGACTGGAAAAATGAATTGCATCTTACATCTGCTGTTGAAAATTATTCAGAGGAAAAAGAAGCTCCGTCACAGGCAGCTTTTGATGATTCGGATTTTGACATGATTTTTAACAAAGTTTCAGATGTAAGCATTGCCGCTTATCTGATAAATCCGTTAAAAGACAGTTATGAGCCGGATGATATTGCGAGAGATTATCTTAATATGACAATTCCTTCATACAGTGAGAGATTCGGAAAAAGTAAACTCTCGGAAGTAATTGCGGAGGTTGAGGAATTTTATTTTAATGAAAATACAGATGAAGAAAAAAATATTATTTTAGAAAATCTTTTGGACTATACGGGTGAACTTTCGTTTGTTGCGGCACAGGGATATAAAAATCTTAAAGACGAACTCGAAAAAACAGGCATGATGAACCTTTACCGTGAGGTAGAAATACCGACAGCCTATTTTTTATATCAGATGGAGAGAGTTGGTGTGAAAGCTGATATAAAAGTCCTTGAAAAGCTTGCAGAAAAGCTTGACAGAAAGATAGTTGAACTTGAGGGGGATATTTATGATTTGGCAGGTGAGGAATTTAATATAAATTCTCCAAAACAGCTTGGTGTAATTTTGTTTGAAAAAATGAAGCTGCCATTTGCCAAAAAGACAAAAACAGGTTATTCGACATCAGCGGATATTCTTGAAAAATTAAAGACAGAAGACCCTATAATATCAAAAATACTTGATTACAGACAGTTTACAAAATTGAAATCAACTTATGCGGAGGGACTTGCTGTATTTATCGAGAGTGATAACAGGATTCATGGTAAATTTAATCAGATGATTACAGCAACAGGAAGAATCAGTTCTACAGAGCCAAATCTTCAGAATATACCTATCAGAATGGAGATGGGACGTGAGTTTAGAAAAGTTTTTAAGGCTAAAGAAGGATGTGTATTCTTAGATGCTGATTATTCACAGATAGAACTCAGGGTTTTAGCTGATATGTCAGGTGATGAGCATCTTATAGAAGCCTACAAAAATGGTGACGATATTCACAGAAGTACCGCTTCAAAAGTTTTCCATACCCCGTTTGAGGAAGTTACTGAGCTTCAGAGAAGAAATGCAAAGGCAGTAAATTTTGGAATTGTTTATGGGATAAGTGCATTTGGATTATCACAGGATTTAGGAACAACAAGAAAAGAAGCAGACGAGATAATAAAAAAATATTTCGCAACTTATCCGGCAATAAAGGCATTTCTTGACGAAAAAGTTGAGGATGCAAAAAAGACCGGTTATTCATATACAAAATTTGGACGCAGAAGACCTGTGCCTGAGATAAAATCATCAAACTTTATGCAGCGTTCATTTGGAGAGCGAATCGCAATGAATTCTCCGATACAGGGAACGGCGGCAGATATAATAAAGATTGCGATGATAAAAGTTGCAAGGAAACTAAAAGAAGAAAAACTAAAATCAAGAATAGTCCTTCAGGTTCATGACGAACTGCTTGTTGAGACAAGTGTGGATGAAATAGATAAAGTTAAAGAAATACTTATATCAAATATGCAGTCGGCAGCAAGCCTGAAAGTGCCGCTTATTGCCGAGGTTGAACAGGGAGATGACTGGTTTGAGGCTCACTGATTTGCAAAACTGATTAGAGAGTTGCGTAATTCAATTACATTTTATGACAGTTTAGCAAATATTTGATTATGATTATTATGAGAATAAGAGGGTATATTTATGAGAGTTATAGGTTTGACAGGCGGTGTCGGGAGTGGGAAGTCGCTTGTGGCACAGATTTTAAAGCAAGAGACGGGTGCGGAGCTTATTTTGACGGATGATGTTGGTCATATTGTTACTGATAAGGGTGGAAGTGCCTTTGATTTAGTGGTGGAGAGATTTGGAAATGAAATTGTTTCTGAAACAGGAGAGATTGACAGAAAAAAACTGGCTGATATTGTGTTTAATGATAAAAAGGCAATTAAAGATTTAAATGATATTGTGCATCCGAAAGTAAAAGAATATATAGAGCAATATATAGAAAACAGAAAAGAAAAAGCTGGAAATATAATTCTTGAAAGTGCAATATTATTTGAGACAGAATGCGATAAATATTGTGATGAGATATGGTATGTATATGTACCGAGAAATATAAGAATTGAAAGGCTTAAAGATAGCAGAGGATATTCTGTCGAAAAATGTGAAGCAGTTATGGCTAGTCAGAAACCTGATGAATTTTATATAAGCAGGAGTGACAGGGTCATAAAAAATGACGGCTCGGTGGAAAAGTTAAGAGAATATTTGAAAAATATCTCAAAAGACTGAGCTTTGCTAAGTCGTTGCCGGGCTTTTAATAAAATCATGATTAATTATTTTGCGGCACCGGCAAGATGTGACAAAAGCAGTGGGTTTATGTAACCCTCGGCAAGACTGCCGATAAGTATAAGCAGAATACTAAGTAAAAATAAGGGGAATTGTTTTAAGAACAGTTTCCCTTTTTGATTTGTATCATCACAGGAGTTTATTTTGTGAAGATTCATTATAATATATAAAAATGAAGGCACAAAAATAAGATATTGCGGCATTATACAGCAGGTATAGTTTGCAATTCCTGCAAATTTGTAAATTGAAATGTTGAAGAAAAGTAAAAGACCGTTTGAAAAACCGGTGTAGACAGAAAAAACAAGGCAGTAATAACGCCAAAGGTCAGTCATGGAAAAAATAAAAAGCAGCAGTACAAATTTTATGTTTCTGTTAAATGAGGACAGGACTATTTTGTCTGATGGTATGTCCAATGAAGGTATGGAACTCAATGTTTCGGTATAAATAGACTTTAATTCAGGCAGAAGAGCGGAATTAAAAAGTTTTCCGACAAGAGTGCCAAGCAGCATACCGATAAAAAAGAAAATGATGACTGTCTGACATATGCGTGGCATTTTACCTTTTCGTATATTTATTGAAGAATTTTTTTTCATATAATAATACCATACCTTTCAAAAAATTATATTATATATATAGTTTCGTAGTTTCTTTTATATCTAATCTATCTTATGACACACAATAAAAAATATTCATAGCTGTTGTTTTGTCTAGAGGAAAATATGGCAGTTCACATTTTACACACAACTTTTCCACCTCATTTTCACAAATTTTATGTAATATTTTGGGTACAAAACAGATATTAAAGGATTTATGAAATTTGATAGGAGGAAAAATGATGCACCGAAAAAGAAAAATTGCATTGATAATGGCGGCAGTGTTTGTTATAGCAGGTGTGGGGATATACGGCGGAAAGAGCATCTTAAAAAAAAGCTCATCCAAGCAGTCTCAAAAGACGCAGACCTCAGAAAGTAAAGGGGAGAATTCAGGAGAGTCTCAAAACAGCAGTATATTACAGGCTGGGGGCACTACATCCGGTGGAACTGACTATCAGTTATATAGTTTGAATCTTGCCGGAACAAGTAAGACAGGTGCACTTGAAGTAGAGAGTGTACTAAAAAGTTCCGGTGATGAGGTTAAAAAGGGAGAGGCACTTATAAAACTTACGAAGGACAGCGTTACAGATACTAAAAATATTCTGAGTAAAGCAGTAAAAACTTATAAAAAGAAATATGAATCGGCAAAACTTGATTATGAAGAAGCTGTTTTTGATGCAAAAAGTGATTATCAGGACAGTTTATCAGCATATGCTTCGGCACTTACTGATTACAAAGACAGCTTATCAGAGTATACAGGGTCGGTAAAAGAAGCAAAAAAACAGCTGGATAACAGCAAAAAAATAATAAGTACATATCCTGAAAAGATAAAAAAAGCAAAACAGGACCTTACAAAAAAACAGAAACAGCTTATAAGTATAAATAAAAAATTAAAAAAGGCAAAAAAGCAGGCAGATAATAAAGCGAAAAATCTTCAGTCGAAACAAAACGCATATGAACAGGCAAAACAAAAAAATGATGAATTAAATACAGTTTCAAGATATATAGGAGAATTCAGCAGGGAGAACAAGAGTGATATTTCACAGCTTACAAAAGATATTGAAGAAAAACTTGCATCATCAAATCAAGAAATGACAGCAAAAAATAATGCATATAAGAAAGCATCAAATCAGGCTGACAAGGCACAGAAGACATATGATAGTTACAGCTCTAAGAAAAATCAGCTTACATCACAGATAAGTAAATTAAGAAATAATATATCATCATATGGGAGTGCGTATAAAAATGCAAAGATGAACCTGGCGGCATACAGTTCATCTTACAATCAGGCATTATCTCAGGAAACAACGGGAAGAGTCAGTGCCAAAAAGACTTATGACGAGAGTGTTAGGGCATATAAAAGTGCCGATACGGTTTATAAGGCAGCGATAAAGTCAGCAAAAGAAACATTGCAGAAAGCAAAAGATAATTATACAAATGCAAGAGACAGAATAAAAGCATTTAATAAACTTGTATCTGGAAATAATGTTGTGGCATCAATGTCAGGAACTTTGTCGGAAATATCATATGAAAGCGGAGATATATTGAATAGTATGACGGCAATAGCAGGCTACAGTAATGAAAATACATTGAGTATCGATGTTACTGTCGACCAGACTGACATAGGAAATATTTCGGTAGGTGATGAGGTATCAGTAAACATTCAGAATATGCCTCAGACAGTAACAGGCAAGGTCGCAGCTATCGAAACAGCATCATCATCGGAAAGCGTTTCAAAAGTAACATACACAGTGACAGTTTCTGTTGACAATACACAGGGAATGATGTCAAGCGGAAGTACGGCACAGGTGAATTTTACAGTAGAGTAATGAATTATGAATCGAAAGGAAAGTGGAAAAATGGCAGATAAAGAAAAAAAACAGATGACATCAAAGTCACGTAAAAAAAGAATAAAAAAAGTGGCGGTTTCCGTTATTCTTATTGCATGTATAACAGTTGTTGTGGTTTTTAATGTCATGAATAAAAATGATGACACAAAGACAACCACTGTTACTAAAGAAAATACAGCTAAAAAAGGAAATCTTACAGTCGGAATAACTGAAAGCGGAACTATGGAGAGTGGTTCAATTACCCAGGCGTATGAACTTGATACATCTTCGGTAGGAAGCAGCAGTTCTTCGGCATCAGGGGCAGGCAGCAGTTCATCAGGAAACAGCAGCCAGAACAAAAGTGACTCACAGGGAATGCAGAATATCGGAAATGTAATGGGAATGGCAGGCGGTCAGTCCGGCTCAGAAAGTACGACATCTACTAAGTCAACAACATCATCGGGCAGTGAGAGTGTATCGGATTCAGACCTTGTTATAGGGAAAGTATGTATTACATCAGGACAGAATGTCAAAAAAGGTGATACTATTTTGAAATTGACAAATAAAAGTGTTTCAAATGTAAGAAAACTTTATAAAGAGGCAGTAAGCTCAGCAAGACTTTCACTGAAAGAAGCAAAGATTGACAGAGATTCCGATAAACTTACGGCAGAATACGAATATAAAGAGAGACTTGCAGCAGGACAGAGTGCAAAAACAACATATAACGCTACGGTACAAAGTCTTAACAGTGCAGTTATGGCAGCACAGAACAATTACAACACGGCAGTTTCGGGAATAAAAACACTTCCTTTAAAAATAAAAACGTTACAAAAGAAGATTAAAAAAGCAGGCGGAAGTACCTCTGTTTATAAAAGTACATCATCAAACCAGTCAACAGACCAGAAAGTGGGAGAAGGTTCAGGAGCATCATCAAATAACATGTCCGGTATGGAAAATGATAATAAAAATATGACACAGGATTCTTCCACGAATACAAATACATCGTCAGACAGCAGCAGTCAGGGTACATCAAGTAAGATAACAATAATGCAGCAGCAGCTTGCAACATATAAACAGCAGTTATCAGAGTATAAAGCTAATCTGACAAACTTAAAGTCTCAGCTTAAGGCAGCGAAAAAAGCAAAAAAGACAGGTGAAGTCAGTGCCAAAAAGACTTATGATGCAGCCATGCTTCAATATTCAAACGCAAAGACACTTTACAATGTTGCAATGGATGGAATTGATGATGATGTCAAAGATGCGCAGGAGACATTAAAAGATGCACAAAAAGAACTTAAGACATTTGAAAAATATGCAGGAACAGGCGTGATAAAAGCAGAGTGTTCAGGTACAGTTACTTCAGTCGGCTATGAAGACGGTGAGACACTCAGCACAGACACAGATATAGCCACATATAAGAATGCAGAAGCAGTTACGATTTCTGTATCTGTTGCTCAGGATGATATTTCAGAGGTAGAAGTCGGAGATACCGTAAATATAAATCTTACTGCATATGAGGATGAGACATTCCATGGCAAAGTTACATCTATTTCTTCTACAACATCATCTGATACGAGCACGGTAAGTTATCCTGTTGTAGTTACTATGACGGGTGACGTTTCAAGTGTTTATGCAGGAATGAGTGCGGACGTTACATTTGTTACCAAAGAGATAAAGGATGTTCTTTATATTTCTAATAAAGCAGTAGTGACAGAGGGAACAAAGTCGTACGTTACAAAGAAAAACAGTGATGGAAGTACAACAAAGACACAGGTTAAGACAGGTTTCTCAGATGGACATAATGTTCAGATAGAGAGTGGATTAAGTGAAGGTGATACAGTTCTTATAGAAAGCCGGGTGAGCGAATGAAACTAAGTGAGATATTAAGACTTGTCTGGATAAACCTTATTCAGAATAAATTTAAGGTTGTGCTTACTTCTATAGGTATAGTTGTCGGTGCAGCAACAATAGTAATGGTTATTGCGATAGGAAGAGGCGGTCAGATGGATGTTGCAGACCAGTTCAAAAATCTGAACGCCGGAGCTATTGATATTTCATATGAGCAATCGACAGACAGTTCATCGTCAAATAGTAAGGGTTCTTCAAAATCAGGCTCAACAAATAAATCATCAGGAGGAAATAGTGAGTCCAAAGGAAACCAGAGAGACCCCGGCGGATTTGGAGGCGGACAGGGAATGCCGCAGATGCCCGGAGGTTCATCGGGCGGAGGCAGTCAGGGAATGCCACAGATGCCAGGAGGCGGTATGCAAGGCGGTTTCGGCGGATTTATGGCAGGGGGAAATAACAATAATGACAGTTCAAAAATAAATCAGGAAAAAATCACATTGTCAGAAGATGACATGGATGATTTAAAAACATTTCTTCCGGGAATATCAGATATAACAATATCTTATACTACAAAATCTGAAGTGGACGGTGGAGACCTTGACGAGGCAGAAAGCTACACAATAGCAGGGGTAAAAAATAATTATGTAAGTATGAGTAATCTCACAATGGCGGCAGGAAGCTTTATTGAATCATCAAATGAAACAAATAAGGAAAAGGTCTGTGTACTCGGACATTCAGTTGCAAAAGAAATATTCGGAAGTGTAGAAGATGCATACGACAGCACAATATATATAGACAACAGGGCGTATGTTGTAAATGGTGTAATATCTGAAGTTGGAACAGTATCCTCAGGAATAAGTCCTGATGATTCGATTTTCATACCTTACAGTACAGGTGTAAAGTATATAGTAGGTACAGATGCAAATCCTACGATAACAGTAATAGCATCTGATGTTGATAATGTAGACAATGTTATGGAGAATATACAATCAGTATTGGCGGAGAATTATCCAAATGCCGAGTTTACTATAACTGATGCAGGAAGCAAAATGGAGGCTGCCTCAGAATCAAATAATACACTTACAACACTTCTTATTGCAATGGCAGCAATAGTATTTATTGTAGGCGGTATAGGAATTATGAATGTGTTATTTGTATCGGTTAAAGAGAGAACAAAAGAAATTGGTATATTGAAAGCAATAGGATGTACCAAAAAAGATATTCTTATAGAATTTTTGCTGGAGGCGTGCTTTATAAGTATTCTCGGCGGAATACTCGGAGTTCTTTTGAGTTTTGGCATAACACCGATAGTTGAGTATTTTGACGTGAGAGTTGAACTTTCTGTTGCCGGTGCAGTGCTTGCAGTTGTATTTGCAATATTTACAGGAACAGTATTTGGATTTTATCCGGCACTCAAAGCTTCAAAACTTGTACCTGTTGAGGCATTAAATGAAGAATAGTTTCGCAAGTATTTATAAGGATAGGGGAAATGAAATATGGTTCTTAAATTGAAAAAAATCAGAAAAATGACTGTATTACTGCTTGTAATGTGCCTGTTGGCATCAGGTTGTTCAAAAGCAGAAGAAGAAAACACAAATGATATAGATTCTGTGAAACTGAAATCAAATCAGGAAATAGTAACATGCAAAATAACGGCAATATACGGAAACGAGATAGAGTATACCATTGCTAAAGAGCAAAGTGTATCAGACGCGAAAAAAGATAAAATGCCATCATCAAGCGGAGCACCTGACATGAAAGGCGGAGATATGCCATCATCAAGCGGGGCGCCTGACATGAAAGGTGGAGATATGCCATCATCAAGCGGGGCACCTGACATGAATAATGGAAATAATGATAATTCTGCCGGGGGACCGCCCGATATGGGTGGTGATAGCAAAAATTCATCATTAGACAGTTCAGGCGAAAATAAATCGGACAAAAGCAAATCTTCTAAGAATAGTGACAAAAAGGTTTATACATTGACAGATGAGACAGATAGTACAACGATACCGGTTGGAACGGATGTGATAACATCACTCGGAAAAACGACAACGTTTTCAAGATTATCAAACGGGGATATTATTAAGATGATAATGGAGAAGGACTCAAGCGGAGAAAAAGTCGTAGTAGGAGTGTGGATAGTTTCATAAGAAAGGTGGTTTTTATGATTAAGTTTGGAAAGAAAAAAGCGGTGAACAGTGATACTGATAAAGATAAAAATAAAAAGACTGCCGTTAAGCATGACGAGCATAAGATAGAGATTATCAATGTTAATAAGACTTATGACATGGGGAGGGAGTCTCTTCATGTCCTGAAGAATATAAATTTCACAGTAGACGAGGGAGAATTTGTTGCTATTCTTGGTCCCTCCGGTTCAGGTAAGTCTACACTTATGAATGTTATAGGCTGTATGGATCTTTTTGACGAGGGTGAATATTATCTTGACAGGCTTGCAATTCATGCAATGAAAGAAAAGAAACTTACAGGTATCAGAAACGAAAAAATCGGATTTATATTTCAGAATTATCATTTGATACCTACATATACTGTTATTCAGAATGTTATAATGCCGCTTCTTATGAGAGGATATGAACATGAAGAAGCAGAAGAGATGTGTATGGATACAATAGAAATGCTTGGTCTTAAGGAAAGGGTAAACCATAAACCAAACGAGCTTTCAGGCGGTCAGAAACAGAGAGTTGCAATAGCAAGAGCGCTGGTAGGTGAACCTACAATTCTTTTGGCAGATGAGCCTACAGGAGCACTTGACAGTAAAAGCGGTAAAGAAGTTTTAAAACTGTTTAGAAAACTTAATGACATGGGAAATACGATAGTTATGATAACACATGACCTTGAGGTGGCAAAAGCTGCAAAAAGGGTGGTTAAGATTGTAGACGGAGAGATGTTTGCTGTCGAAAATTAAAAGATGGTTTAAATTGACATGGAGCGGGCAGAGTTTTACTCTAATTATATTAGCAATATTATTATCAGTGAAAGGAATAGTGTCTGCTCCATGAAAAAAAATATAATTGTTGTTGCTTTTTATGTATGTCTTGTCATTATAGTAATCACTTCATTTTGCAAAAATAAAAAAGATGATAATGGCGAACAGATTACATATTCACAAATAAAACAGACTGATGTGAAAGTGAAGAATACTGAAAATGATACACAAAAAGTGCTACATATAAAGGGTGATGTATCTGAAGAAATATCGCCTTTTGTATATAAGACAAAAGCTGACAGATATATATTGGATAAATGCTATATAAATATATATAATGAGTTAAAAAAAATAAACTCAGGCTCAGGTTCTTTATATTTTGAAAGCATAGAAAAAGACAGCCGGTATCTAAATAAAGGCAAAAAGAAAACAAAAAATAAGCTGACAACATACACAATAAGACTTAAAGAGGGAATAAGGGCGACGGATGGAATGGCTGTGACAGCTGATGATTTGATGTTTAATTACTATCTGAGAACCGATAGTTCGTATGAGGCATCTGACAATGTGTACAAGTGTAAGATACTTGGACTTTTAAATTATCAGACGGGGTGTGAGAACAGTTCAAAAGCAAAGCATACGCTCTATGCGAAAATAAAGAAACCGTCTGCTGCAATGAAAAAAAAGATAAAAACAAAAATAATATATCCCGAGATAAAAGACGCATTTGAGTGGACGAGTTCTTTATACCGGGATGAAACTTACTCTTACATAACAGACAAATATCCGAGGACAAGGGATTTGTTTGTTTATTTTTTTTCTCTGAATCCAAAATATAAAGCGAAAAATAAGGATGCTGATACGGTGATAAAACAGATTTCAGCCCAATACGGTTATGATTACAAAAAACTTGGAAAAGTGACAGGAAAGAATTATGATGCTCTTGTAAAAAAAATCGTACTCAATGAAATCTGCAAAAAGCAGCCGGACAAAAAGCAGCGTATAAAGGGGCTGACAAAGATTGACAGCTACACGATACAGATACAGGTTTATGAAAAGACATCTGAGAAAGATTTGTTTGACTTTTATGTAGTCCCACTTGCAAAATGGGGTGATGTACAAAGCTTTGATTCAAATTATCAGTGGGGAGTGAAAAAGACAAAAACAAATGAGATAACGACAAAGAAAAACATAACGGGCGATGAGACAGGAGGGTTTAGGATAATCAGCAAAAATCCGTATGAACTTGTAGAGAAGTGATAAAAATAACAACAGACAGTAATCTTAATAGCGTACAGTGAACATAATGTTTAAAAACAGTATAATTGGTATGTTCAGATTTATATTTAAAGAGACTGTTGCATTAATGAAAAATCGTACAGGATATAGAAGTAGTTACTATTAAATATCTATATTTGTATGAAATTTTCTTATTGCAGCTGTCTCTTTTTTTGCACTGTTATGTTTTTGAAAAGATAAAAAACTTATACTTGACAAAATAAAACAATATGTATATATTTTATATATAATATTTTTATATATAAAATATATACATATAATTAGCAAGGAAAGGGAGTGGAAAGATGTACTATCCTGTATCAGCGCATCTGATAGAATTTTTAATCCTGTCGGTACTGCAAAAAGAAGATTCTTACGGGTACGAGATAAGCCGCACAGTTAAACTTGTGGCGGATATAAAAGAGTCAACGCTTTATCCGATTTTGAAAAAACTTGAGAAAAACGGTTTTATGACAACATACACGAAAGAGTATCAGGGAAGAAAAAGAAAATATTATTCTTTAACGGATGCGGGTGTAGAGGAACTTAAATTCTTAAACTCAGAGTGGATAATCTACAGGGACACAATTGATGATATAGTGGAAGGGAGAATGAAAGATGAAAACAGATGAATATTTAAGACAGCTTAGTAAATATCTGAAAAAGCTGCCTAAAGCAGATTATGATGATGCGATGGAGTATTTTACGGAATATTTTGCCGAGACGGATGAAAATGAGGCAAAAAAGCTTATGGATGAACTTGGTACACCAAAAGAAGCAGCCTGTGACATCATAAGTAATATTCTTGAAAAAAAGATAGATGAGAAAAAGCAGGCTGACAGTGAAAAGAAACAGGTTGACAGTGACAAAAAATCAGTGTTTGGTGTATTGTGGATAGCATTGCTTGCAATATTTGCACTTCCGGTAGCAACACCATTACTTATAAGTGGTCTTATCGTTATGTTCTGTGTTTTGCTGTGTGTGGTTCTGGCAGTTTTATGTGTATTTTTGTTCGGAGTGTGTGCAGCTATAGCAGGAATGGCAGTGATAGCCAGAGCGATTGTTACCGTGAAACTTTCCATATCGTCAGCGATAATGCTTTCAGGATTGGGACTTGCGGCAATCGGTGTCGGAATTATAATTGTTCTGCTTGGAGTTTTATGTGTCAGGCTTTTTGCAGAACTTACAATAAAATTTGCACACAAGGCGTCTAAAAGGGGGAAAAAATAATGACAAAATTTATAAAGGGAGCATTGATAACCGGGATTTTATGTATAGTTTTTGGTATGGGCATATTTTTTGCAGGCAAGGTAATGGGCGGCGGAAGATATGTAAAGAACATGGATTTTAGTTCAATGCTCACAACAGACAGTAAAAATTTGAAAGAAGAATATGCGACATTAGAGAAAACAAAAATAGATGATTTCGATAAGATAAACATAAAAACAAATACAATTGACATTAAAATTGCACAGTCGGATGACAAAAACTGTTATATAGCGTATAATTTGAAGAAAGAGAAAGGTGAAGTTCCTGCAGTCTATGAGGTGAGTGGTGGTGAGTTTAAGCTTAGACAGAAATCAAATCATGTTACGATAAATGTTGATTTGAGCGGGCTTGCTGCCATATTAAGCGGAACACAGGATTATGTCAGACAAAACCAGTTTGTATTATATCTGCCAAAAGACAAACAGATAAGTATAGTAGAATTTGATACGGAAGACGGCGACATTTCAATTGACGGACTTAAAAGTGACAAGATGGATATAGCTGTAGATGCAGGTGATATTAAGCTTGAAAATGCAGAGTTACAAAGCGGAAAGATAACATCCTCTGACGGAGATATTGTTGTTAAAAATACAAATTTAAAAGGTATGGCTTTAACAGACAATTATGGAGACGTTAAGTGTAATGACGGCTCGTTTGAGGATATAGCCGTAAAATTAAATGATGGTGACTTAAAATTGCAGAATACCAAACTTACAGGAAATATAAAAATTAATTCCGGTTATGGCGATGTGAAAGTTATAGGCTTTGATGACTGGAATGACATTTTAGTCAGTGCAAGAACAAGTTACGGAGATGTCAGCGTAAATCATAAAATAGACGGAGAAAAAACAGAAACGTCTTTTGAAAAAAATGTCGAAAATCCGTCTGCTAAACTTGAGATAAATTGTTCTGACGGTGATATTTCAATCAGATAGTATGAATATTAAAATTTTCATAACAAGCACAAAAACAGTGCACGAATGGGAATTAATTACTATAAAAAAAAAACGAGGAACAGAATGAAGATAGGAATTATTGAAGATGAAGCTGTGCATATGCAGATATTAAACAGATACATTAAAAACTGGGGAGTGGAAAGAAAAGAAAATATACAGATAAAAGAGTATGACAGTGCGGAAAGTTTTTTATTTGCATGGGATGACGAAAAGGACTTTGATATATTGTTTATTGACATTCAGATGAAAAAGATGGATGGCATTAAAATGGCGAAGCGTATAAGAGAGTCTGACAATAATATAGCACTTGTGTTTACTACAGGTGTCGCTGAATATATATCAGAAGGTTACGAGGTTGAAGCACTTCATTATCTGATAAAACCTATCAAAGAAGAAAAAGTAGTACAGTGTCTTGAACGTGCAGCAAAAAGGAAAGCTGATACGGAGTATATTATATTTCGTGGCGGGGACGGTGTTTATAAATTTTCAAAAAGAAAAATAATCTATGTCGAGGCAGACGGTCACAATACATTATTTCGTGTTTCAGAAGGTGATGAGAGTGTTACATATATTGTTATCGAAGCTGTCAAGAGTGTTGAAAAGAAACTTGCCGGTGAAAATTTTATCAAATGCCACCGCTCATATATATGTAATCTTGAGTTTATACACAGCATAGGGAAAAATGAGATACTATTTGATGATGGTTCCAAAATTCCGGTTAGCAGGCGTGCGTATTCTGTTGTGAATGAGGCATTTATAAATTATTACAGAAGGATTGAGGATGACAGATGAAAACAAATATGGTGTGTATAGCTGCAATTTTTGTTATAGCAGCAGTAGTTCTTGTTATTGCAATAAGGAAACTTATACTTTTTATCACGGAAAAAAATATATCAGCATATCAGAGCAGCCTTATTGAAAGACATTATGAGGAAGTTGAAAATATGTATCGGCAGACAAGAGGGTGGCGGCACGATTACCGCACACATATACAGACAATGAAAGCTTATCTGCAGATGAAAGAATATGATAAACTTGATAAATATTTAAATGACCTTGAGATTGACCTTACTACTGTTGACACTGTTATAAAAACAGGAAATGTGATGATTGATGCGATTTTAAACAGCAAGATTTCACTTGCCGGTCAGAGAAAAATAAAAGTTGATGCGAAAGCCATTGTGCCGTCTGACTTAAATACTTCTGTTTCTGAAGTCGACTTAAGCATTGTGCTCGGCAATCTTATGGATAATGCGATAGAGGCGTGCCAGAAGATAAAAGATGAGGATAAGAGATTTATCAGGGTTTATATTGATATTCTGAAAGGTCAGCTTTATCTGTATGTTATTAACTCATCTGAGGGCAAGTTAAAAAGAAGCGGAAATCTGTACCACTCAACAAAAACAGAAGAATATCACGGCTTTGGTCTTAGAAGAACAGACAAAGTAGTGGAAAAATATGGTGGGTATCTGAACAGACAGGATGAGGAAGGAGTGTTTGCAACAGAGGTAATGCTGCCATTATAAACTAAAAAAGAACAATGTTATTGTTAAAAACTAACCATTCGTGCATGAAACATACCGTTCGTGCACGAATTTATTTTTGACTGAAAAAAGTGTTATCATATGGAAAATAAATTGAAGGAGAGGAAGAAATGAATGAGAATAGTACGAAGTGTTATGGAGTGATAAGCGATATACTATGGATTTTCGGTTTGATGAAAAAGTATTGTCCGGCTGCATTGTTTCTTACGGCGGTTGAAATAATAATGCGTGTGCTGCAGCCGTTTCTTGGCATTATATTATCCAAAGTGGCAGTGGATATTGTCACAGGTGACACAGGGATGAATTTAAGAGTATTTATACTGCTGCTGTTTGTCTACATAGTGGCGAAAGCCGCTGGTGCGGGAAGCTGGGGAGGAAAGTATATTCCATGTAACAATATGAGATTTTTACTTTTGTCGGAACTTTTTTTGAAAAGTCAGAAAGTAGCTTATCAGTGCGGTGAGGGCGGAGAAAATAAAATGACATATAACAAAGCGGTACAGACATTAGGCAATGAGGGAGATGACGGTGCTACAAGTAAGCTCATAAACCAAACAGTATCTATTATTATAAATATTTTATGTTTTGTATTATATTCCGGAGTCATAGGAAGCCTTAATATGTTTATGCTTGCTGTCGTTATCATTTTGTCACTTATAAACTGTTATGCACAGGATTATGGCATGAAATACTATGAGAGTGTGAGAAAAGAAAGTGCAGAACTTAACAGTAAATATTACTGTATAAGAGGTAATATGGGAAATACAAGTATGGCAAAGGATGTAAGGATGTTTGATATGGATAACTGGCTTTCGAAGCTTAGGGACAATATCATAGGAAAGATAACGGATTTTAATATCAAAAAAGGAAAAGTTACATCCCGTGTTGAAAAAATTGGTTTTTTAATATCCATGCTGTGTGATATGACAGTGTATATATACCTTATAAATAAAGCTGTACAGGGAAGCATAACGGCAGGAGAATTTGTGATGTATTTTGGTGCAGTGGCAGGTTTTTCAGGCTTTGTGGGAAATATTATACATGACATGTTAGAGTTAGGCAATGCCGCTAGAAAGGCAGATGATATAAGAAAATATTTTGACCTTGAGGATGAGCAGATGGATGACGGCGAGGGGACAAAAGAGTTAAAATATCCTCTGGAAATAGAGTTTCGTGATGTGAGTTTTTCATATAAAAGTAATGATGAAGACAAGGAAAATGTAAAGATTTTTGAGCATTTTAATCTGAAGATAAATTCCGGAGAAAAAATAGCATTAGTTGGTGTAAATGGTGCAGGAAAGACTACACTTGTAAAATTACTTACAGGAATGTATGAGCCTGATGAGGGGTGCATTCTGATAAATGGCATTGACAGAAACAGATTTGCAAGGTCAGAATTTTATAAGTTGTTTTCTGTTGTATTTCAGGAATATTTTATACTTCCGTTTAAGATAAGTGAAAATATATCTTTGAAAAGAGCAGCAGATACGGATAATAAAAAGGTACTTAATGCACTTGAAAAAGCAGGTTTAAAAGAATATTTAGACAGCAGAGGAATAACATCTGAGCGTTATATAACAAAGTCAATGCATAAAAACGGTATTGAACTGTCGGGAGGTCAGAACCAGCGTCTTTTGCTTGCAAGAGCATTGTATAAAGATGCACCGGTGCTTGTGCTTGATGAGCCGACGGCGGCACTTGACCCGATTGCTGAAAGCGAGATATATAACAGTTATGTAAAATATACGGACAAAAAAACAGCAATATTTATATCGCATCGGTTTGCAAGTACAAGATTTTCAGACAGGATAATCATGCTTGAAAAAGGAAAAGTGATAGAACAGGGAACGCATGAGGAGCTTATGCAGATGAAAGGAAGATATGCACAGATGTTTGAAGTGCAGAGCAGTTATTATGATGAGAGGACAGTATGATGGAAAAATTAACAGAAAAAATTTCGTTAAGACAACATATAAAAAATATTAAAAATCTCTATAAGATAATAAATGAGATAGATAAAAATTATTTTAAAATTTCTATGATAACACATATCGCAAATGTTGCGGCAGCTTATATTGCACTTTGGCTTTCGTCTTATGTCCTCGATGGGCTTGCACAAAAAAAGGGAGCAAGAGAGTTGTCAGAGGTTACCGTTATTACGCTTGTTATAATATTTTTGATAAGGTTTGTGGCAAGTACGGTGTGGAATTATGCAGAGGCAAGGCGTGACAGGATATATAATATATATTCATCAAACATAGAAATGAAAATATTAGATATGGATTACAGCGAGATAGACAGTCCAAAGGTAAAAGGATTAAGAGACAAGATAGATAAGGATACAAATTGGGGATGGGGCATAAATACACCGGTATTTATAACAAACAGCATATTGTTTGATATAGTAAATATTGTTGCGTCAATTGTTCTCGCATATCCGATAGTGAAGATAGTTAGCCATACAGGCAGATATTCCGTATTATTTTCTTTTGTTATGATAATACTTATTGCGATAGTTACAGACAAACTCAGGCTTCATTACAACAAGATGTTAAAAGAATATCAGTTTTTTGAAGTTGATGAAAAAGACCGTGAAGAAATGGTTAATTTTGCATACGATTTTATTTATGGCAGAGAGTATACTTATGCCAATACAAAAGATATTAAGATATATAACGGATATGACCTTTTAAAGCGTTATACAATAGAACCTTTCTTTTCTAAAAAGCATAGGGAACTTGATAATAAAGGAGTTTTCAGTATGGGAATGGAAGCTGCAATGGGTGATTTTACTATGGGAGTGGTAGAGGCAGGGGCATATCTGGTTGTCATTCTTGCCGCACTGTCAGGAAAAATAAGTGCAGGAAATGTAGTTGTATTTGTAGGCAGTCTGCAAAAGCTTCTGACAGGTGTTACACATATCTGCACAGCACTTGTAGCTCTTGCGTTTGAGGCGAAAAAACAGATTTCCACATTGGAACTTATCGGATTAAAAGATGAGATGTATAAAGGAAAACTTCCGGTTGAAAAGAGAAGCGATAATGAATACAAGATAGAGTTTAAAAATGTGTATTTTAAATATCCGGGAAGTGATGAGTATGCACTTAAAAACTTTTCAATGGAATTAAATATCGGAGAAAAACTTGCGATAGTCGGAATGAACGGTTCGGGAAAGACGACAATGATAAAACTTTTGTGCCGCCTCTATGATGTTGAAAAAGGGGAGATATTATTGAATGGTGTTGATATAAGAAAATTTGACCAGAGAGAGTACAGAAGATTGTTTTCGGTTGTATTTCAGGACTTTAATATTCTTCCGTTTACATTGAAACAGAATGTGGCAGCAGACATGGAGGGAGATAATGAAAAGATAGAGGATTGTCTTGAAAAAGCAGGGTTAAAAACAAGGCTTGACAAACTTGATAATGGGCTTGATACATATATAGGAAAAAGTTATGACGAAAGCGGTGTTGAATTTTCAGGAGGAGAAATGCAGAAGATAGCGATAGCAAGGGCAATATACAAAGAAGCTCCGTTCGTACTTCTCGATGAGCCGACAGCGGCACTTGACCCGATTGCGGAATATGAAATCTACAGCAACTTTGACAGGATGGTAAAAGATAAAACGGCAATTTATATTTCACACAGACTTTCATCATGCCGGTTCTGTAAGAATATAGCTGTATTTGACGAGGGTGAGATTGTGCAGTTTGGAACACATGAAGAACTTTTAAACGATACGGACGGAAAATATTATGAGTTCTGGAATGCACAGGCACAGTATTATATATAGTTTGACAGGACGTCATTTTTTGTGTTAAAAACAGCAATGGCGAAATTTATTCATTTTTTATTACTTCACATAATTTCAAGCAAGTGTTATAATAAGAATAACACAATTTCTAATGAAAAATGATTTTTAGTATACGTTTTTTATGCGAAAATTATAAATAGAATTATGGGAGAACGGCGGGTATGGAAATATAAAAGAAAGAAAAATTATTGCTTGTAGATGATTCAAAGTTTCAGAGGAAGGAGCAGTGGGCTGTGGAGTATCCGATTGTGGCAGTATGCAGGGAAGAAAATATGGAACAGCTTAAGTACGCAGTAACATCGGAAGTTGTGGCTGATGTGATGTTTGCACCTATTGAAGCGTCGGTTGCAAAGCGTCGCATTGAATTATATAAAAAGAAAATGAATTAAACTAATTTAGAAAAGAGGAAAATTAAATGACAAAAAATCCAATAGTTACATTTGAAACAACAGCAGGTACAATTACAGCGGAGCTTTATCCTGAAATAGCTCCAAATACGGTAAACAATTTTATTTCTCTTATAAATAAGGGATTTTATGACGGACTTATATTTCACAGAGTTATAAAAGGTTTTATGATACAGGGAGGAGACCCAGACGGAGTAGGAACCGGCGGACCGGGATATTCTATCAAAGGTGAGTTTGCAATAAATGGGGTAGAAAATAACCTTAAACATACAGCAGGAGTTCTATCAATGGCACGTTCAATGATGCCTGACTCAGCTGGTTCACAGTTCTTTATCATGCATAAAGATGCGCCACACCTTGACGGACAGTATGCCGCATTCGGAAAAGTTACAGACGGAATGGATACGGTGAATGCGATAGCAGAGACAGAAACTGATTATTCAGATGCACCGTTAGAGCCGCAGATGATAATCAAGGTTACGGTAGATACTGACGGAGTGGATTATCCGGAACCTGAGAAATGTTAAAAGATATATAAGGCAATTTAAAATATTGTTCAAAAATAATAGCCACAGAAAACACGATAAAATCGTAATATTCTGTGGCTGTTTAGTATCATAAAAAATTTATTGAACTTTAGTACCGCAGTCAGGACAATATTTTTTGCCGAAATACAGGTCTGAACCGCAATTAGAACATTTTGTTATAAGTTTTATGGTATTTACCTTTGTACCACAGTCAGGACAATAATTTTTACCTTTTATAAGCGGTTTGCCGCATGACTCACAATTTTCAGGATAAACTTTAATTTCAACTTTTTCTCCACACTGAGGACAAAATCTTGTGTTTACCGGTACGTCATTGTTACAATTCTGGCATTTGACGGTATTAAGACTGTCGATATACTGCTGTACGGTAAGCGGGGTTGAAGAATTTGCAGATGTACGTCTGTTAGTGCCTAATGGGGAAGACGCTGCCTGCATTTTATAACCGCATTTCGGACAGAATTTTTTGCCTATAGTGACAGGCAAACCACACTGAGGGCATTTTGATGATGGAAGTTCAAAGTTTGTCTTTTTCACTGTCTCTGACATCTCTCCGGAAACTTCGCCGGCAATATCTGATATTGCTCCCTTTAATCCTTTTTCTTTTATTGCATCTTTATCTAATGCAAAATCATGTATTAAAGTGTAGACGATAATAGCGATAAAAAGTAATATGGTTATTATAAAACCTATTTTGATATGTAATGAAATATCCATACTGCTGTCACCGCCAAAAGATACTGAAGAAGATGACTTGGATTTATAGAGCAGTATTGATACTACAGACATGATGACTGAGACAATAGGTGCTAATAAATATGGCAGCCTCATCGGAATCTTTATTGAAGGTATCAAATCAAGACATATGAGCAGACCGGGAATAAGAAATATAAATACGCTTGTTATAAAGTTGCTTTGTAAGAGCGCTACGCCGCTGATTGAAGCACTTCCACTGGCAGAAATGCCCATGACATCTGCTGAAGATTCACAGCTTGCCCATGGCAAAAACATTGATATAAAAACAGCTGCACATAAATAAATTCTTGGTTCCTTTAGTTTTTCATTCATTATTTTATCCTCCGTTATTGATTTTCATATTTTGCTAACAGACGTACATTGTATTTTTCTACTTTTGAAAATACACTCTCGTCAAAATCATCAGGTGAAGTTGTAGGAATATACCAGTCTAAGCCGTCAAAATATTCCTGTAAATCCTGATTATTAAACATTCTTCCATACCTTGCATATATTTCATTTTTGGCAATCCAGCGTTCCTCTTTGGAAAGAGCAAGAACTTCAGATTTTGTGATTTTACGGACATCTGAGTCAGGAATTATATATTCATCATAATAGTCATAATCATCTGAATCGTCATAGTCATCCTCATCTGAGTAGTCATCGTCATAATCATTCGGCTCAGGTGTTTTTTTGACTTTTTTCTTAGGTTTTTTTGTTGGTTTTTCGGTAGGTGCTTCAGTTATCTCCGGCGTAGCTGTCGGCTCGTCTGCAATTCCCTGTGCTGATTTTTTGAAATCGTCTTGTTTGGATATTTCTGTTGCAGGTTTATTATTATTTTTTATAAACTTTGGATAAAGTAAAAAAACTGCACCGACTATCACCGCAAGACATACAACAATAACAGATATATACACAGCAGTCTTTGATGAAGCTTTTTTTGCAGGAGCAGCAGGAGTTTCAAAAACAGGATTTTGATTTTTGTTCTGGTTTTGTATCGGTGTGCTGCCTGCACTGGCGGAAATATCTGAAGGTTTATGAGATATGTCTTGATTTGGTTCAGAAGAAACAACAGAAGACTGCTTTGCACCGCATTCTTCACAAAAGATGGCATCGTCTTCAAGTTTTGCACCACATTCTTCACAATACTTCATTTTTTTATTTTCCTTTCGTAGTAATTTGCACTATTAAATGTGCACACAAATATTATATTAGTTTGAAATGCAAAAATCTAATACTGTCAGCATAATAGGCACATCGAAATTTATTTGTGTTCACAAAATCTTGACAATCTTATGTTATTCTCTTTTGTATACAAAAAACAGGAGGTAAGTACAGTGATTGAAGTAAAAAATCTCGTTAAAAAGTATGGTTCACATGCTGCGGTAAACAATCTTTCATTTACTGTTGAAACAGGAAAAGTTGTTGGATTTCTGGGACCAAACGGTGCAGGAAAATCAACTACTATGAATATGATAACAGGTTATATTGCACCGACGGAGGGAGAGGTTCTCATCGACGGTATTGATATTATGGATGAACCTGAACTTGCAAAGAAGAATATAGGGTATCTTCCGGAAATTCCACCACTTTATCCTGATCTAAGAGTAAGAGAGTATCTTTCATTTGTTGCTGATTTGAAAAAAGTTCCTAAAAAAGAAAGAGACATTGAAGTGCATAAGATAATGTCGAAAACAAAAACACTTGATGTTTCGGAAAGGCTTATAAAGCATCTGTCGAAAGGTTATAAACAGAGAGTAGGTCTTGCAGGCGCAATGATTGGAAATCCGGATATTCTTATTCTCGACGAGCCGACTGTAGGTCTTGACCCAAGCCAGATTATAGAGATGCGTGAGCTTATCAGAGAGCTCAGCAAAAATCATACGGTACTTTTAAGTTCACATATCATGCAGGAGATAAGTGCTGTCTGTGATGAGATAATTATCATAAATGAAGGAAAAATGATAACAAAAGACACACCTGAAAACATAACAAAGAAAATGGTTGATACGAATGGTGTTCATATTATTGTTAAAGGTGACAAGACAAAACTAAAAGAAGCATTAAGAACAGTTTCAGGCATTAAAAATGTATCTTATGATAATGAAAAGGACAATGAAAATGATAATGAAAAGGAGACAATTGGTCTTACAATTTATTGTGCCGAGGATGAAGATATAAGAGTTGAATTGTTCTATGCGCTTGCAAAAGCAGAGTGTCCGGTAATAGAGATGAATAAGCTTGATACATCACTCGAGGATGCATTCCTTGCACTGACAAAAGGCGGCTCAAAGCAATATGGCGGAAGAAAGCTAAAAAAACTTAAGAGTGGACATAAAAACGAAAAAGAAAATTCATCAGACGGAGACATTGAACAGCAGGACATAAATAATGATGAACAATCCACTGTCGAAAAAACTGATGAAGAGAGGCAAGTGGAGACAGACGAAAATTCAAATGTGAGAGGAGGAGAAGAATAATGCTTGCAATATATAAAAAAGAGTTGAGACAATATTTTAATTCAATGATAGGTTTTGTGTTTCTTGCATTTTTCCTCGTTATCATAGGAATATATACATGGGCTTACAACTTTTCAGGCGGACTTGGAAATTTTGAGGTGACGCTTGGCGGTATATCATTTATGTATGTGCTGCTTATACCTATACTTACAATGAGAATAGTTGCGGAAGAGAACAGGCAGAAAACAGACCAGCTGCTCTACACGGCACCAATATCACTTACAAAGATAATAATCGGTAAATATTTTGCCGTTATGACACTCTTTTCATGTGCATTTATTCCGATATGCATATATCCATTGATTATACACATGTATGGAACAGATGTCAGACTTGCACCTGCATACAGCAGTATTATAGGATTTTATCTTTTAGGTGCGGCAACAATAGCAATCGGTCTTTTTATTTCATCACTTACTGAAAGTCAGGTGATTGCATCTGTTGTAAGTTTTATCACACTTTTGCTCACATTCCTTTTGAGTAATATTACAAGTCTGCTTCCAACGGATGCAATAGCACAGTGTGTGATGATAGCAGTATTATGGCTTGTCATATGTTTTGTTTTTTATCATATGATGAATAATGTAACGATACTTATTATGATGGCAGTTATCGGAGAAGCAGCAATATGGATTGTATATGCAGTAAAATCTTCATTATATGAAAGCCTGCTCACAAATATATTAAATACGCTTGCACTGTCTACAAGATATGATGATTTTAGTCTTGGAATATTAAACTATGATGCGATAGTCTATTATGTTTCGATAGCATTTTTGTTTGTATTCCTCACAATTCAGATGATTAAGAAAAAGCGTTTTAATTAGAAAGGAGCAGCAAAAATGAGTGAAGGATTAAAAGCGGTTAAAACAAAAAAGAGTTCCGGAGGAATAAAAAAATCATTTACAAATAGAAAATTTAAATCAGGAGCATATAGTTCGTTTATCACTGTTCTTGTGATAGCGATAGTAGTTGTGGTAAATCTTGTGTTTGGAAAACTCGATTTGAGTACGGATTTAAGTTCAAACAGTTTATTTACATTATCAAAGGATACAAAGAAAGCACTGAAGTCGGCGAAAAATGATGTAACGCTTTATTATATGGTTAGTAACGGCAAGGAAACAGATTATATTGAAAAGGTACTTAAACAGTATCCAAAGGTATCATCAAAAGTCAAACTCAAAAAGATTGACCCAGTTGTAAATCCGGGATTTGCGAGCAAATATCTGTCAGACAGCGAGTCAGGCTCTATTGCACAGAATGACGTTATCGTTGTGAATAATTCTACAAAGAGTTCGTCATATGTGCAGAATACGGATATGTATTACACCAATACGGATTATTCGACATATTCACAGACGCAGTATCTTGATGTTGAAGGAAAGATAACATCAGCAATCCAGAAAGTACTTGCAGAGAAAAAGACAAAAATGTATATTCTCCAAGGGCATGATGAACTTGAAGTAGGAACAACAATGTCTGCTTCATTTAGCAAAATGAATATTGAAACGGATGAACTTACTCTTTATTCTGAGGATAAAGTGCCATCTGACTGTGACATTCTCCTCATAAACGGAGCGACAAAGGACATAAGTAAAGAAGAAAAGAATAAAATTCTTGCATATATGAAGAAAGGTGGAAATGCAGTAATAAATCTTCAATATGGAACAAAAGATACACCAAATTTAAGAGCATTGCTTAAATATTACGGACTCAACGAGCAGATTGGTATGGTTTGTGAGACACAGGGAAATTATTCTACTTATACAAGTTATGTCATTCCGACAGTTGATTCATCAAGTGAAATAACAGCAGATGTATCGGGAATTGTTATAATGCCGGTGCCTGTTGGAATATCAAAACTTTCTGACAAAAACATAAGAAAATCACTTACAATAACAGAACTTGCAACAACATCAAAAGGTTCATATCTTAAATTAGACCCGTCGTCAGGAAAGGCAGTAAAGGAAAAGGGTGATATAGACGGACCGTTTGATATTGGTGTATCGGTGACAGATAAGATTGATGATGATAAGAGTGCAAATCTTGTTGTATATGCATCAGCATACGCATTTTCGGATGATGTAATCTCAACAAATCAGTTTGACAATGGTTCACTATTGTCAAATGCGGTTAAGTCAATGTCTGCATCAGATGTTGAGGAGACCTCAATAAATGCAAAGAGTCTTTCATATTCATATGTTTCACTTACACAGGGAACACAGATTTTATGGGCAACAGTAGTAATCATATTGATACCCGGAGGTCTTTTGATTACCGGATTTATAATCTGGATGAGCAGAAGAAGAAAGTAAAGGAGGGGTAGAATGGGTAAAAAAGTGTCTAAACAAAAAAGACAGTTATTGACAATTGTCGGATTATGTGTTCTCCTATTAGCATTGGTTATAAGTTTTTTTGTTGTTACAAGGTACAAGGATAAGACTGAAAAAGAAGCGGAGACAAATATCAGTCTTTATACGATAAAGGATGCGGATATTAAATCTTTTCATTTTAAAAACAGTACAGCCGAACTTACTTTTGTAAAGCAGAAAAATAAATGGGTGTTAAGTGATGATACAAAGTACAGTCTTGACCAGAGCAAGGTAGAGACCTTGATTGATGATGTAAAAGAGATGTCTGCCACAGCCAATGTTACATCTGACTGTACTGATTTGTCACAGTATGGACTTAAAGAGCCGACATTACAGGTAGATATTACAGACAATGACGGCAATAAAAAGACGTTGACTATAGGAGATGAATCGGTAGCTGGAGAGGGAAGATACGTTTACATTGATGATGAGGTAAAGAAAATTTATATGATTGCATCAACGTTTACATCTGACTTTGAGACTACAAAAAAGGAATTAAAAGCTGAAGCTAAGGCAACGGCTTCTCCGTCATCAGCACCGGAAACAACGGCTTCGGGCAAGTAAAAGTGATGTATAAGAAATAATAAGATGGGAATGAAAAGGATGAAAAAGAGGAAGAATGGGAATTTAAAAAATAAAAAACAGATGCTTATCATAATAGCTGTGATAAGCATCATGGTTTTTATTTGTGTTGTAATGCAGGCATATATAGAGGGATATTTTGGGGATGGAAAGGGAAAAAGTACTAAAGCTGTAAATGAAAACAGTGTACAAAAAAAATCGGATAGGACAGATGCTGAGGCTGCAAAAAAACCGGCAAAGAAAAAGAGTACGTCGAAAAAAAAGAAATCAGGCAAAAAAAAGAAAAAGAAAATCACGCATATTGCGGCAAATCCTGAGGGAAGCAGACCGATAAGGGTGCTTATAACAAACAGTGATTTTTCGGATATGTTTCACAACAGTATAAAAATTACTTCATCAAAAAGTTTTTATGTAAAGATAAATAATCAGACAAAGACTTATCCTGCCGGAAAGAAAATTGAATTTAAGGCAGCAGACAAAAAGCTAAAAGGAAAAAAAATCGTTATTGGTTCATATAGCGGAGGCAAAGTAAAAGTTCTCAGTATAAAAAGACTTGAGGGACATCCGGGTTATCGCGGAACAATGACAATAAAATATAAATCCAAAGGGCTTATTCTTACAAATACACTTCCGGTTGAACAGTATCTTTATGCGGTTATTCCAAGTGAGATGTCAACTGGGAACAACATTGAGGCATTGAAGGCTCAGGCGGTTTGTGCAAGAAGTTATGCCTACAATCAGATGAAAGCAGATAAATATGAAGAGTATGGAGCAGATGTTGATGACAGTGTGGCTTGTCAGGTGTACAACAATATACCTGAAAATGAAAAATCGAGAAAAGCTGTTGATTCAACATTTGGAGATGTTATGAAAAAGTCGGGAGATGTTATTACTGCATATTATTTTTCGACATCATGGGGATATACGGCTGACGGTCAGGATGTGTGGAACACACCGTCACAGATATCATATCTTAGCAGCCGTTTTCAGATAACACAGAGATCAAAAAGAAAAACAGGGGTAAGAGGCTATGATTTATCAAATGAATCTACATTTAGAAACTTTATGAATAATGAGTCATGTAAGACATATGACAGCAATGAAGAGTGGTATCGCTGGTCAGTTATAATCAAAGAAAAAAGTTTGAGAAATCGCATAGATTCAGCTCTTAGTTCATGTTATCTTTCAAATAATGAGAATGTTCTTACAAAAACAAAAAACGGAAAATATAAGAAGAGTTCTGTTTTTAAAACAGGCAAAATAACTGATATAAAAATTAGTAAGCGTGAAAAGAGCGGTATGGCGTCGCAGATTATCATAACGGGAACATTAAATACTTACAAAGTAAATAATCAATATAATATAAGGAAAGTTCTTGCACCGGTATATGAAACGATAAAGCGCAGATATGGTGACAGCATGAACGGATATTTCATGCTGCCGAGTGCGGCGTTTTATATAGATAAAACTTCGGGAGCATTTAATATAACAGGAGGAGGTTTTGGGCATGGAACAGGCATGAGCCAAAGTGGAGCCGGAAATATGGCAAAGCAGGGAAATGATTACAGACAGATACTGCATCATTATTTTTCAGGCGTAAAAATAGTTACTTTAAAAGATTATTAAAAAAGTCATGAAAAGTCATGACTTATGTCTAAAATGCAGTTTTTCAAGAATGTGATTGAGAAGCCCTCCGAGAAAAAGTATATACATACATGCATAGAGCCATAACATCAGGAGTGCAACGGTTGTCATTGTGCCGTAAAACTTAGAGTAGTTGCTTATGTTGTCTACATAGTACGAATAAACATATGAAAAGGCAAGCCAGCCAAAACTTGCGACAATGGCACCGGGATATTGTTTTGAAAATTTAGTTTTTCTGTTTGGCAGTATAACATATAAAAGCCAGAAAAAAAGAAAAAGAACTATAAGACTTAATATGGCACGCATGTTTATTATTGATGCGAGAGGCTTTTCTGTAAACGGAAAATGCTGTCTTATATAATAATAAAGCTTATTTCCAAAGACGATGACGGTTAACATTACTATAATCAGAACAGCAAATATTATTGTGTAAAAAAAAGAGTATAGTCTTATAATGACATAATTTCTTGATTCATTCAGGCTGTAAACGGAATTAAGTCCCTGAATAAGTGATAGGAATGCTTTAGAACCAAGCCAGACAGCTATAATAATAGTAGCGGGCAAAATTGCGTTTGTCTGAATATTGTATATGTCACCTATTATGTTTCCGAGATAATCTCTGAAAGAAGCAGGAACAAAAGGTGATGTAAGTTCAAGAAGTGTATTTTCGGAAAAAGGAGTGTACCTTAAAAGAGAAAGTAAAAACATAAAAAACGGAAAGAATGAAAGCATCATAAAAAAAGCTGCCTGCCCTGCGAATGCAGATAAAGCAGTTTTTTTAAAATATGACATAAGTTTAGTGGTATTTGTGTATATAAAAGTTACAATTCTTATTATTTTTGAAAAAAAATTAATTTCTTTGTCGTGGGGGTTATCATTCATAGTGTTCATGTTAATTCTCATATTTTTATTATGCTGACAGATTTTATTCGGCAGGTGTTATAAGACTATAGTTGCCGGATAGTAGTGTTTTTATAAGCTGTTCTTCTGTTTTTATTTCGTGTTCGGTAATGATTCCGCCATGCGCAAGGTCTTCTTTTTCATGAAAATCACTTCCGGAAGTCATGATAAGGTCGTGTTCATATGCCCATGCGTAAGTTTTGTCATTGTTGCTGTCGTGTCTTAGATTTCCGTTATAGACCTCGGCACCGTCAAGAAGAACAGGATTTACAGGCTCACAATACGCTCTTCCGGGGTGTGCCTGAATGATAAGAATACCTTCATTGTGACATAGTTCCGATAATTCTTCTATTGAAAGATTATACAAAAAATTATGCTTGAAGAAAAAACTTTCATCTGCACCATAGAGCAGATAGTCATTTGGACTTTCAGTCAGAGTGACTTCGCATCCCAACAGTACATTTATGCCGATTTTTTTTGAATATTTTAAAGCCGCTCTGTAACCCTTTAAAAAGTGGTAAATCATTTCATCGGGTGTTTTTGCACCACTTTGTTCAATAGCCCATTTACTGTAATGGTCAGTGATAACAACGGTGTCATACCCGGCTTCTTTATATAATTTTAAAACATCTTTAGCATTTATATGAGCACAAGGACTTGTTTCACTTGTATGTGTATGCATTTCAACTTTCATTCTTGATGTCCGCCTCCGATTATAAATTAAAAAAATTAATGTATATAATGATGATTACTAGTATAGCATTATGCAGCGGACAAAACAACTATTTTAAAAATTATGAAAAAAGAGCATAAAAGGCATGAAAAAGTCATATTTTTAGTAAGATTTGTGGTAATATATATAAAAAAGATTTTAGGAGGAATTAAAATGCATAGTTTTCAGGAAGTTTCAATTGATTATATGGACATGAATCCGTTTAAAAAGATAGGAAAGGACTGGATGCTTGTTACTGCCGGCAATGAAGAGAAAGCTAATTCCATGACCGCCTCATGGGGAGCAGTCGGTGAAATGTGGGGAAAAGATTCCGTATTTGTATTTATCAGACAGAGCAGATTTACAAAAGAATTTATTGACAGGGAGGGAAAGTTTTCTCTTAGTTTTCCGGGAGAAGAGTACCGCAGGGATATGAAGTATCTTGGAACTGTTTCAGGACGTGATGAGGATAAGATGAAAGCAGCGAAAGTAAAGGTTGATTACTGTGACGGGGTACCTTATATAGATGAAGCAAAACTTGTATTTATTTGTGAGGTTATGTCACAGACAGATATAGAGCCAAAGGACTTTTTGGACAAAACTATAGATGATACATGGTATAAGGACAAAGATTACCATACCATGTATATAGCAAAGATAACAAAAATACTTGCAAGATAAAGGAAAAAAGCTGTTATTTGCAATATGTATGGTTAGTAACTTTAAATGTCTTATTTTTGGGGTAAAAGCTTTCGCTTTTGTTGTGTATTATCTTTCAGGTGTTTAAAATACAATAGGAAATGTGAACAAGGTGTGAATAAGTATAAAAAAAATAAACCTTGGTTGACAGTTACAATAAAAAGTTATATTGTATATTGGTTCAAATTTGATGGTATACAATATTACAAAATAAAATATTCAAATATGGAGGAGAAAATTTTATGAGACTTTCAAAATTTACTAAAAAAGGTGTTGCAGTTGCATTAGCACTCTCAATGGTAGTAGTAGGAAACGCAGGAATGACACAGAAGGCAAGTGCTGCAAAGAAATTAAAGACATATGTTATGTTTGCAGATGAGAAATGGAAAGTAACAGCAAACATGGATACAGCCAATGGAAAGTATGATGCACCAAAGACTGTTACAGCTAAGAAGGGTTCACAGAATGTAACTATGACTCTTAAGAGAAGTGCAATCAATGGTTCAAAAGAGGGCATTACAAAAGCAGCAGTATTTTGTGTAGATGTTGTAGATGCTATGAAGACATACAAGGCAAGCCAGATTAAAATTTCAAATGTTAAGATTGCAGTTGACGGAAAAGCTATCAAAGTTAAGGCTAACAAACTTAAACAGGGTTACCTTGAGGCAGATCAGAAGAACAACAAATATCGTCTTGAAATCTTTAATGTATACGGAAAAGGACAGACAGCAGCTAAGAAAGCAAACTATCCTGTAGATCCTAACAAATTAAAATTCAAGAAGACTCTTAAAGTAAGCTTCAAGATTACATTTAAGAAATAATGTTTGTTAAAAGTCAAAGATACTATCTGAACAAGACAGTTATTGATACATATTATTACTTTTAATAAATAATTGATAAGTTATGAAAATGGATTGTCAATAGGAATATAATTTCATATGGCAGTCCATTTTTCTTGCAAAATTAAGAGAATAGGAGAGATTATATGTCAGACCAGGGAAAATTTATTGAGGCATTGGATGCTGTTAAGAATATTGCGGTTTCGCAAAATAACAGTTTGACAAAAGAAGAAATAAAAAAATATTTGAGTGATATGAATCTATCGGAAGAACAGTTTGAACAGGTCTATTATTATCTTTCACTTTCGGGAATCAATATAGAGGGATATAGATTCATTCCAAAGGCTGTTGATTTAAGGAATGAGAACAAAAATCAAAAAGACGAGGAAGAAACATCAGTAAAACCCGATGAAAAAAGTAAAGAGCAGGACAAAAAGGAAAATGGCACAGACGAAAAGGCATTATCTAAAAAGCGTGCAGAATATAATAGCAGAATTTACATGGATGAGATAAAGAAACTTGATTATTATGAGGATAATGACGAGAAAAAATTGGTTTCAGAGTTTTTGAATGGAGATAAAGAAGCGAGAAATAAATTTATAGAAAACAGATTGACACAGGTTATAAATATTGCAAATAAGTATTCTGACAGGGAGGCTGTAAAAAAAGAGATTATAGGTGTTGATGAACTTATAGCGGAGGGGAATGTCGGACTGCTGGAAGCAATATCGGTTATAGAAGAAAATAAAAAGAATTATGTTGATGCGGCAGGAAAACCGGTTTTTGAGAGTATAGACGGTACTATATATATGGAAGTTACAAATTCGATTGAATCTTTGCTTGACAGCATGACATCGGATAAGGATTGGGAGAGTGCCGTGCTTGCAAGAACAAACCTGCTCAATGAGGCAGCAAAATATATGACAGAAGAGATGGGAAGAGTTCCGACAAAAGAAGAACTATCTGAGTATACAAAAATCCCGGTCGATGAAATAAGAGGAATTATGGGATTGTCAAAAGACACACAAAGGATAGCCGATACTACAGCAGTAAGATATAGGAAATAGTGGGTGTCCACAATATTTTGTGATTTTATTAAAAATAAACACAATATATTGTGGACATTTTTAGGTCCAAGTGCTATAATGGGTCTTGCGTTTTGACATAGGACATACGTCGGAACAAGTTTAGATTGGAGGAAATATGATGAAGGTAATTAAGAGGGATGGCAGAGTAGTTGAGTATGATCGCAATAAAATTGTTATTGCAATTCAGAAAGCTAATGCAGAAGTAGATAAAAGCGAACAGGTCAATGAAGAAAAGATAGACTCTATCGTTGCCGGAATTGAGAATAAGCATGTGGACAACATGATGGTTGAGGACATTCAGGATATGATAGAGCAGAAGCTCATGAGCGAGGGAAAATTTGAGCTGGCTAAAAAGTATATAATTTACAGATATACAAGAGAAATGGTTCGCCGTGCAAATACTACGGATGATTCTATTATGAGCCTTATAAAAAACAGCAACAAAGACGTAATGGAGGAAAACTCCAATAAAAATGCGTACATTGCTTCAACACAGAGAGATCTTATAGCGGGGGAGGTTTCAAAAGACCTTACAAAGCGTGTGCTTCTTCCTGAAAAGATTGTTAAGGCACACGAAGAAGGAATACTTCATTTTCATGATATGGATTATTTTCTTCAAAGCATATTTAACTGCTGTCTTATCAATATAGGTGATATGCTTGAAAATGGAACTGTTATGAATGGCAAACTCATAGAGACGCCAAAGAGTTTTCAGGTTGCCTGTACGGTTATGACACAGATTATATCAGCAGTGGCAAGCAGTCAGTATGGGGGACAGTCTGTTGATATAAGACATCTTGGAAAGTATCTTAGAAAGAGCCATGATAAATATGAAGCACATTACAGGGCAAAGTATGGTGATACCATAACAGAGGATATTCTTGAAGAATTTGTAAATGACAGACTTCATGATGAATTAAAATCAGGTGTTCAGACGATACAGTATCAGATAAACACACTTATGACTACAAACGGTCAGTCACCTTTTGTGACGCTTTTCCTTAATCTTGATAAGGATGACCCGTATATAGAAGAAAATGCCATGATTATAGAAGAAATTCTCAACCAGAGAATTGAGGGTATAAAGAATGAAAAAGGAGTATATGTAACACCGGCATTCCCTAAACTTATATATGTGCTTGACGAGCACAATTGTCTCAAGGGAGGCAAGTATGATTATCTTACAAAACTTGCTGTAAAATGTTCGGCAAAGAGAATGTATCCGGATTATATATCTGCAAAGAAAATGCGTGAAAATTATGAGGGAAATGTATTTTCATGTATGGGATGCAGAAGTTTTCTTACTCCTTGGAAGGATGAAAACGGAGAGTATAAATTTGAGGGAAGATTTAATCAGGGGGTTGTAAGTATAAATCTTCCTCAGATTGCAATAATAGCTCAGGGTGATGAGGAAAAATTCTGGACATTGCTTGAGGAGAGACTGGCACTTTGCTTTGATGCACTTATGGCAAGACACCATGCACTCGAGGGAACACTGTCAAGCGTAAGTCCTATACATTGGCAGTATGGAGCAATTGCAAGACTTGGAAAAGACGAGCCGATAGACAAACTTCTTCATGACGGTTATTCAACAATCTCTCTTGGCTACATAGGAGTCTATGAGACGACAAAACTTATGACTGGAGTAAGTCATACTGATCCGAAAGGAACAAACTTTGCACTTAGACTTATGAAGAGACTCAGACTTGCGTGCGATACATGGAAGCTTGAGACAGGAATAGGTTTCGGGCTTTATGGAACACCGGCAGAAAGTTTGTGTTACAGATTTGCAGAAATTGACAGAAAAAAATTCGGTGTAATAAAAGATGTAACTGACAAGGGATATTATACAAACTCATATCATGTAGATGTCCGTGAAAAAATAGATGCATTTGAAAAGTTTAAATTTGAAAGTCAGTTCCAGAAGATTTCTTCAGGCGGTGCTATCTCATATGTAGAGATACCAAATTTGAGAAATAATCTTGAAGCTCTTGAGGATGTTGTCAAGTTTATATATGAAAACATACAGTATGCGGAGTTTAACACAAAATCAGATTATTGTCATGTGTGCGGATATGACGGAGAGATTATTATAAATGATGACCTTGAGTGGGAGTGCCCACAGTGCCACAACAAAGACAAGAATAAGATGACTGTCATAAGAAGAACATGCGGCTATCTCGGGGAGAATTTCTGGAATGTAGGAAAGACTAAGGAAATAAATTCAAGAGTGCTTCACTTATAATATGATGCAAGGGTCAAAAGGTGATAACAATGAATTATGCAGATATAAAGAGAATTGATGTGGCAAACGGACCGGGTGTCAGAGTGTCTTTGTTTGTGAGCGGATGCACTCATCATTGCAAAGAGTGCTTCAATCCTGAAACATGGGATTTTTCATATGGAAATGTATTTGATGAAAATGCAGAAAATGAGATTATAAAATATTTGGAACCGGATTATATAAAGGGACTTACATTGCTTGGTGGTGACCCTATGGAAAAGGTGAATCAGGAGGCTCTTATCCCTTTACTTGAAAAAGTAAAAAAAGCATATCCGGAAAAATCAATCTGGTGCTATACAGGGTATGATTTTGAGGAAGATATAAAGAAAAACATGCTTAAAAACTGGGAAGTGACTAAAAAATTTATGTCTTACATAGATGTTTTGGTTGACGGCGAATTTAAAATCGATTTGAAAGATTTAAATCTTGTATTCAGGGGTTCGTCCAATCAAAGAATAATAATGGTAAAGGAATCACTCGAGAGCGGAGAAATTGTTTTGTGGGAAAAGGCCGAGGGATAAAATAAAAGATATTTCAAAAATAATCTTGAAATTTTTTTGGTAATTGGTTACAATAGTTTATAGGTAGGTTTGTGCAAAAGAGAAAATATCGCATAAGATATTATTTTTTAGCGAGAGCCTGCATTCAAATGATTAATTGTCGGACAGGTCTTTCCTGCCGGACAAATTATAAAATTTATATTTAGGAGGAATTTTAACATGGCAGTTAAAGTTGCAATCAATGGTTTTGGACGTATCGGACGTCTTGCATTCAGACAGATGTTTGGTGCAGAAGGTTATGAAGTAGTAGCTATCAACGATTTAACAAGCCCTAAGATGCTTGCTCATCTTTTAAAGTATGATTCATCACAGGGTAGATATGAGAAGGCTGACACAGTTTCAGCAGGTGAAGATTCTATCACAGTTGATGGAAAAGAAATTAAAATCTACGCTTTCCCAGATGCAAACAATTGTCCATGGGGCGACCTTGATGTAGATGTAGTTCTTGAGTGCTCAGGTTTCTACACATCTAAAGAAAAGGCTCAGGCTCATATCAATGCAGGCGCAAAGAAAGTTGTTATCTCAGCTCCAGCTGGTAACGATCTTCCTACAATCGTTTACAATACAAACCATGAGACATTAAAGAAAGGTGATCAGATTATCTCAGCAGCATCTTGTACAACAAACTGCTTAGCTCCAATGGCTGACGCACTTAACAAGTTTGCTCCTATCGAGTCTGGTATCATGGTTACAATCCATGCTTACACAGGTGATCAGATGACACTTGATGGTCCTCAGAGAAAGGGTGACCTTAGAAGATCTCGTGCAGCAGCAGTTAACATCGTTCCTAACAGCACAGGTGCTGCAAAAGCTATCGGACTTGTTATCCCAGAGCTTAACGGAAAGCTTATCGGTTCTGCTCAGCGTGTTCCTACACCAACAGGTTCTACAACAATCCTTACAGCAGTTGTAAGAGGAAAAGATGTAACAGTTGACGGAATCAACGCAGCTATGAAAGCAGCAGCTAATGAGTCATTTGGTTACAATGAAGAAGAAATAGTTTCTTCAGATATCGTAGGAATGAGATTTGGTTCACTCTTCGATGCAACTCAGACAATGGTAAACAAAGTAGCTGATGACCTTTATGAGGTTCAGGTAGTTTCTTGGTATGACAATGAGAACTCTTACACATCACAGATGGTAAGAACAATCAAGTACTTCTCAGAGAACTGCTAATCATTGCGATTGTTCTCCGAACAATCAAGTACTTCTCAGAGAACTGCTAAGCTAGTTCTGGAAGTTATAACTTGTACGGATATGATCCATATACGGGTCCGGTCTTTTAGAGGACCGGGCTCGTTTTTCTTTATATGAATTTTTCAGTTTATATAAAGTGCCTTTATATTTTTCATAATAAGGCAGACTACATTTAATATGTAGATTATTTGATTAAATTTTGAGAGGAGATTTTTATGTTAAATAAAAAATCTGTTGATGATATCAACGTAAAAGGAAAAAAAGTTTTAGTTAGATGTGATTTTAATGTACCATTGCAGGATGGAAAGATTACAGACGAAAATCGTCTTGTAGCAGCACTTCCTACAATCAAGAAACTTATTGCTGACGGTGGAAAGGTTATTCTTTGCTCACATCTCGGTAAGCCAAAGGGGGAGCCAAAGCCTGAGCTTTCACTTGCACCGGTAGCAAAGAGACTTACAGAACTTCTTGGACAGGAAGTTAAATTTGCAGCAGACGCTAATGTAGTTGGAGACAATGCAAAGGCAGCAGTTGCAGCTATGAACGATGGAGATGTTATTCTTCTTGAGAATACTCGTTACAGAGCAGAAGAGACAAAGAACGGAGAAGAGTTCTCAAAAGAACTTGCTTCGCTTTGTGATGTATTTGTAAATGATGCATTTGGTACAGCTCATAGAGCACATTGTTCAAATGTTGGTGTTACAGAATTTGTTAAGGGTGACTGTGTAGTTGGATACCTTATGCAGAAAGAAATTGATTTCCTCGGAAATGCAGTAAACAATCCTGAGAGACCATTCGTAGCAATTCTCGGTGGTGCTAAAGTTTCTTCAAAGATTTCTGTTATTGAGAACCTTCTTGATAAGGTTGATACACTTATCATTGGTGGTGGTATGGCATATACATTTATGGCAGCTCACGGTGAGGAAGTTGGTAAATCACTTCTTGAGGAAGACTACAAAGATTATGCACTTAAGATGGAGAAAAAGGCTGAGGAAAAAGGTGTTAAACTTCTTATTCCTATCGATACAACAGTAGCTGATGACTTCTCAAATGATGCAAACTTCAAAGTAGTAGGCCGTGGAGAAATCCCAGCTGATATGGAAGGCCTTGATATTGGACCAAAGACAGCAGAACTTTTTGCAAACGCTGTAAAGGGTGCAAAGACTGTAGTTTGGAATGGACCAATGGGATGCTTCGAGATGCCAAACTTTGCAAAAGGAACAATTGCAGTAGCAGAAGCTATGGCTGAACTTGAAGGCGCTACAACAATCATCGGTGGTGGTGATTCAGCAGCAGCTTGCAACCAGTTAGGTTTTGGTGACAAGATGACACATATCTCTACAGGTGGTGGAGCTTCACTTGAGTTCTTAGAGGGTAAAGATCTTCCTGGTGTTGTAGCAGCAGACGACAAATAAAAGACCGGGTTGACCGTTTCTTGAACGGCAGTTCAGGAAAAAAATATAATAAAGATTATTGATAATAATGCCATTGATTTATACTGTTTGTAGATTGATGGCATAGAAATGAGGATAAAATGGCTAGAAAGAAAATTATCGCCGGCAACTGGAAAATGAACAAAACTCCTAGTGAGGCAGTTGCTTTAGTAAACGAATTAAAAGATTTAGTAAAAAATGATGATGTTGATGTAGTATATTGTGTACCTGCAATCGATATTGTTCCTGTAGTAGAAGCTGTAAAGGGAACAAATGTAGAAGTAGGTGCTGAAAATATGTACTTTGAAGAGAGCGGTGCTTACACAGGTGAGATTTCTGCAGCAATGCTCGTAGATGCAGGTGTTAAATATGTTATAATCGGACATTCAGAGCGTCGTGATTACTTCAAAGAGTGTGACTGCTTACTTAACAAGAAAGTAAAGAAAGCATTTGAAGCAGGTCTTACACCAATTCTTTGCTGCGGTGAGTCACTTGAGCAGAGAGAGATGGGCGTTACAATGGATTGGATTCGTCTTCAGATTAAATCTGATCTTGCAGGAATTACAGCAGACCAGGTTAAAAACATGGTTATTGCATATGAGCCAATCTGGGCAATCGGAACAGGAAAGACAGCTACATCTGACCAGGCACAGGAAGTGTGCAAGGGAATTCGTGACTGTGTAGCAGAAATGTACGACAAAGCTACAGCAGATGCTGTTCGTATTCAGTACGGCGGTTCTATGAATGCAGGAAATGCAGCTGAATTACTTGCAAAACCTGACATTGATGGAGGTCTTGTAGGTGGAGCAAGCCTTAAAGCTGATTTTGGAAAAATTGTAAACTATAATAAATAAAATCATTGATATAGTACACTAAGCTAAAGGCAAGGATGCTTTCAGATTTTACAGTCTGAAAGCGAGTGATGAATAAAATTATTAATAAGAGGCATATCGGGGTGAAAACTTTCGGTGTGCCTTTTGTTGCCGAATAAAAAGATAAGGACAGGAATAATGCAGAGACGACAGATTAGATTTTACGGCAGAGTTCAGGGTGTGGGTTTTAGGTATCATGCAAAGCATGCAGCAGCAGCTTTGGGGCTCACGGGATGGGTCAGAAATGAATATGATGGCTCTGTGATGATGGAAGTACAGGGAAATGAAAGCCTTATAGACAGAATGCTTCAGACATTGAACAGAGATATGTATATAGATATACAGAGTATGGAAACGAAAAATATTAGTGTGGATGAAGAGGAAAAAAGTTTCAGAGTAATATATTAAAAATAGAATAAATATGGTAAAATATGTTAAATTATTTATGCAAAAAATAAAAACTTTTAAGTGGAGTTTGCTATCATAATTGGAGAAAAAGTTATATAATAGATAATTATGACAGTGGTAGAAGGAGGATGAAAAATTGAAGCGCAAATCAACAGTATATGGTCTGCTTGGAGCAATTGGACTTGTTGTTGGTCTTTCTGCAATCAATCCGGCAGTCTTAGATGAGTCTAAAAAGAATGATAAAATTGCGGTTTCAGTTGTTTCGTATGATAAAGCAAAAAAATCTGACAATTTAAATGCAGCAACAGGAGGAGCATTTACAGCGACATCACAGGCGATAGGGTCTTATGCATCTGAGAATGTCACATCATCAGAAGGAAAAAAAGTTACTAAATCAAGGAACAGAAAAGCAGTTGTTACGCCAAAGCCAACAGCAACACCAAAACCGAGAGAGCAAATAGTAAAAATTGCCAAGAGTTATAAAGGTAAGATTACATATTTATGGGGTGGAAAACCTTCAGATGCACAAATATCAGGAAAAAATCAGCCAAAAGAGCTTGATTGTTCCGGATTTATCCAATTTGTATATTCAAAATACAAAAAAAAGAGAATTTCAGAACTCGGTTCTACTATAGCGATAGCAGGTTTGCCGAAAATAAAGAAAAGTGAATTGAAAGTAGGAGATATAGGTCTTAGAAACGGAACAGGCTCGATTTATTTCGATGCAGATGGCAAATCGTATTCAGAACCACAGTTTGCAGAAGAAGCAAATGATAAAAAAATTGAAAAGTTCGACAAAAAAATAGATATAAACAAAAAGAAAAAATCTTCTGCAAAGAAAAAAATAAAGAATAAGACGAAAAAAATAGAAGAAATAAAAGATAAAAAAGATGTATTGAAAAAAAATAAAAAGGAAATTTTGTCGACGAGTATTGATGTTGATGAAGTGGAAGATACAAGCGATGACATCACAGACGATGAAAAGAAGCAGGAAGATACAGAGATAAAAAAAGATGAACAGAGTAAAGAACTGGAAAAAAATATTGAGGAATTAAAAAAATGTGATGTGGAAATCACAAATATTAAGTCTGATGTAAAGAAGTTATCGAAAAATATAAAAAAATATGATAAGCAAATAAAAAAATTAAATAAATTAAAGAAAAAATATAATACCGATATTGAAAAAAGTATTGACCATGTTGGTATTTATTGTGGAAAAAATAAGGTCGGTAAGATGGTGTGGTGTCACTGTTCTTCATCAAAAGGTGGAGTAGTTTATGAAGCTACTGATATTTTCACGCATTACTATAGCAGTGAAAGCTGTATTACAAAATAAAAAAATCAGTCTGATGTATAAAAAACACCAGACTGATTTTTTAATTTTAATTTTTATTATTCTATATAAATGATGTTGGGTTCAAAAGATATTTTGACCCCAACTAATGCCACGGATTGCTTCATTGCTGTGCAATTTTCGCAATCCTACAAACACCTCCAATCCCGCATATTTGCAAGCAAATCTGCTACTTGTCGGTGTTTGGCGGGTCAAGCCACCAGCTAGTAATTTGTATGTAAACATACATTACTAGCTGCTTTTGACCCTTGCATCATATAAATTATTTATTGAGACTGTTAAGTTTTACATTAGTTATTTTTTTTCAGAGCTGCAAGCTTAAGACCGAAAAACAAAATACCTAAACCGGAAACCACTGTAATCAATATAAATGGTAATGTTTGATTTTTTTCTCCGGTAGAAGGAGAGCCTTTCTGACCTGATGGAAGTTCAGGCTCATCTGCCGGTGGATATTTAGCCTTTATAACAGGTTTAGCAGTAGCATCCGGAGTGGCAGAAGGAGCTACAGAAGCCGAAGCTGTAGGTGTTGTCGTGGCAACAGGAGTAGCGGACGGAGCTGCTGAAGCTGTAGGTTTAACTGTTGCGTTTGGGGTAGCGGACGGAGCTGCTGAAGTTGTGGGTTTAACCGTTGCGTTTGTAGTAGCGGACGGAGCTGCTGAAGCTGTAGGTTTAACCGTTGCGTTTGGAGTAGCGGACGGAGCTGCTGAAGTTGTGGGTTTAACTGTTACATTTGGGGTAGCGGACGGAGTTGCTGAAGCTGTAGGTTTAACCGTTGGAGTTGGTGTAACAGTTGTCGGTGGTGGGTTCCATGGTGTAGGCGTAGGGACAACTGACGGGGTCGGACTTGGAGCAGCAGTTGGAGTAGGAGCAGCCGGAGGAGAAAGAGTCGGAACCTCACTTGGAGTAGGGGCAGCCGAAGGAGAAGGAGTCGGAAACTCACTTGGAGTCGGAACAGCGGACGGAGAAGGAGTCGGAACCTCACTCGGAGTAGGGGCAGCGGACGGAGAAGGAGTCGGAACCTCACTCGGAGTAGGGGCTACTGACGGAGAAGGAGTCGGAATCTCACTCGGGGTAGGAGTTACTGAAGGAGAAGGGCTTGGAGTGTCACTTGGTGTAACATCAGGAGTAGTGATTGCTGATGGTGTGGCACTGGGAGCTGTTGAAGGAGTTTCTGTCGGCGTAATATCGGGTGTAGGTTCCTCGGATGGTGATGAAGTCTGAGTTGGAGCCTGAGTTGGCGGAGTGCTTGGTTCTTCCGGAGATTCAGGAACCTCTCCATACGGATAAAAATGTCCTTCTGCGCAATAATTTAAGATACTGTCAGCTATATAGCTACCTTCAAAACATCCGCCATTAATAGTTACGAATGCATTTGGAGCGAGAACATGGCCTGGCAGATATTTACATGTGAGAAAATCATTGTCAGGAAAGTTCCAGATAAGTTTCATACCGGATAAATCCATTTGACCTGCCTCAATTGTTTCCGATTTCTTTAAGTTTTTAAGTCCGTGTGCATCATCAAGCAGATATGCTTTTTGAACAAAATGGCTTCCTGAAAATGAAAAAGTTTTTCCGTCGTCGTTGGTAGTGGAAATAAATACGGCTTTCTTGTAATCACCTGATTCTACATAAGAATAGTCGCTGCCGATTTCAAGAGTATTGTATTTATCTATTGTAATAATATGCTCAGTTGATACAAGTTCATCTAAATCTTTGACACCGTCAATCATAATCCAATCAGCTTTATATAACACTTTATGCGGAATATATACTGATTTTACAGAAGCTGAAAATGGAATTGTAAGTAAATATCCGGATTGATTATCTATTTTAGCCCATTTTAGATTTTCATTGGAAAGTATTAAACTTGAATTTTTGCCAAGCGATTTGGACTCGGCTTCTAAAGAATTAAAAGCTTTTTTAAAATCAATATATGCTCCGCTTTTATCAGGGTATTCCGTGAGAGAAGAGTTGGGAGTTATTATTGTTTTGTAATATGCAGGCTGCTTTAAAAGATTTTTGTATTTTGGATAATTGGCAAGATAGTGGCTGTTGTATTGTCCGCTGTAGTTGCCGGAATGTAAGACATGTTTTATATATGACGGGACAATCGCACCGTTACCAAACGAATTGAAATATGCAGTGCCGCCGCAGGCAAGAGCACCTACAAAATGATTACCCGCTTTAAAAGTGCTTTTTGTAAAGTATTGATAGTCACTAAGAATTTGTTTTGAAGTGTGCTGTCTGCCTGAATCAGTATAAGTTGGCACAGCAGCTTTACTTTTAGTAAGGCTTCCAATCCCGATAAACAAGAGAGAAAAGCATAATATCAGTGAGATAACTTTTTTTGACTTATGTTTCAAAATATTATTTCCTCCATTCATTTTGTTTTAATGAAATAATTAAAAATCTTGAGTTACTGTTTGCTCCACATGTAGATAAAACAAGCATGCCTGAGTGTCTGCTGTGTATATTTTGTTTTATTTCTAAAGTATTTCTGACAGGACAATTCAGGTTGACCGAATTAAAAAACAGTAGTGCTCCGTCTGCTGAATTGCCGAAAGACGATATTATATTTTGTGTTCCCCAAGTGGCACCAGCCACGATCTTATAGCGTATCTTAGACTTTGGTGTTATTATGTGGATAAAATATGATTTGTTTGAAAAATCAAAGTTGTCGAAACGGTGCAGCATGCCAAACATCGAACCATTCTTCATATTATGCCCGTATAGTACAGTTAATGCGTCTGAGAAATTTTTTTTACTGTTAGTTTCGGAAAAAATACATCCGGGATAGCCAAAACTGTTGTCGATGTTGTGTGTAAGATAATAATAATCAAGTTTTTCATGTTGTAAAACAGGATATGAGATATTTATTTTTGGAATCTGAATCCATGCATAAATATCATTATTGTATTTTCTTAATGAATTAAAATCAACATCAGGTATTTCGGCAAGACCTGAATTGGCATTAGAATTTTTTATCTTTAGTAATTTCTTTTTTTTATTAGATTTTTTTTGAGATGTTAATTTACAGTCAGATGTATCATCCCAACTGTTTTCTTTTAATAGTTTATTTTGAAAAGTTTCATATGTGAGTGCTTGGTTTTTTAGCTGCTTTTTATGATGTGTTGAAAAAATGAGCCACAATGATATAGTTGAAAAAAAAATTAAGGAAAGCAGCCATAAAGCTATAGTATAAATTTTCTTTTTCAAAATTGTCCTCCGGTGAAAAAGCTGCAGTCCATTCATATTAAAAAATAAAATTTAATATGACAAAAAATATTATTAACCCATTTTTAGAAAAAATATGCATATAATGAAAAATATGGTTATCAGACATATTGAAAACTGAACTCTCGAAAAAAATGGTAGCTTATCTGGCAAAAAAGATGTAAAATATACATATAGTTTTTTTCGGAGGACAGCTATGAAACAGAACGAGAAGATGTTGGGAAAAATAAGAGAATATCCGGCAGAATTTGATTATCTTACCGGATTATCAAATAGGAGAGGACTTTACGATTTTTACGATATACTTGAAAGCGATGCAATTGTTCATGCAATGTTTATAGATATCGACAATTTTAAGCGGGTTAATGATATTTATGGTCACAGCATGGGAGATGAACTTCTTATATGCATAGCAAAACTTATTGAAGAAAATATATTTGGCTTTACGTCAAGAATAGGTGGAGATGAGTTTGTTGCATTGCTTGATGGAGATATGGGTATTGATGAACTTGAAAGTACGGCAAAAAAATTATTAAAAAATATGCAGGATATCGATTTTAGAAAAGATATTCTTTCAAATGTATCACTCAGTATAGGTATAGTCACAAGGCAGAAAGTATCGCTCAGGCTTGATGATATTTTACATAAATGTGACTCGGCTATGTATGAAGCCAAATATGACGGAAAAAACAGGTATGTATTTTATAGAGAAAATGACCGGACTATACTGAGAAACAGAAATATGGAACTTGAGATGGATGAGGCGTTAAAAAACGGTCAGTTTGAGGTGTATTTGCAGCCAAAAGTAAATATGATATCAACTAAACTGACGGGAGCAGAGGCATTGTCAAGATGGAATCATCCGGTTGATGGTGTTAGGACACCGGCGATATACATATCGTTATTTGAGAAAAATGGTTTCATTTCAAAACTTGATTTGTACATGTTTGAGCAGGTCTGTAAGATAAAACAGAGCTGGCATGGAAAGAAATATGGGCATATTCCTGTTTCGGTGAATATGTCAAGACTGCATCTTTATAATAAAGAATTTCCGGATATGTTGGTTGAGATTGCTGACAGGTACGGCGTAAGTCACAATGAGCTTGAGATAGAAATTACCGAGAGCGTGTTTGTCAAGGACAGCGAGGAACTCATAAGAAATGTTAAAATGTTGAAAGAGAGAGAGTTTATTGTTTCAATAGATGATTTTGGTTCAGGATTTTCGGCACTCAATCTTTTAAAAGACTTACCGGTTGATATTATAAAAATTGATAAGGAATTTCTTGATGATTCAGGGGATGATGACAGAGGAAAAAAGGTTTTGAGAAATGTCATAAATATGTGTAAAGACTTAAAACTTGATGTTGTCACCGAGGGAATTGAGACAGAAGAACAAAGAGAGTTTATTGTAAGATGCGGCTGTCAGATTGCACAGGGATTTTTGTATGCAAAACCGCTTCCGCTTAATGAATTTGACAAATTTGCAAATGAGTATATCGCTAATGATGATACAAGTTATACATTTAAGCTTGACGGTGATATTAAGTCTGATGACGGAAAAATCGAGGCAGATGCGAAAGGTTTTAGTGAATTGAAATATGGCACGGGTATATTTAAAAACAAAAAGGCACTCGTATTTCCGGGGGGAGAGAAAGAGCAGGAAGTTATCGAACTTCCGAATGAAATTTTATCAAGTGACAGTTTTATGGTATCAATGTGGATATATCCGACAGAGGAACACTCATGGAGCTGTGCATTGTACGTCAAATACGAGACAGGATTTTTTGGTATGATTCCTTTGGCATGGGAGGGACATTCATCATTCCGTATAAGGGATTCAAAAGAGGTTGATGGTTGGTATGATATAAGCGGATGCAAATTACAGGTAAATGAATGGTCACATTATGTTGTAAGCTACAATGCAAAAACAGAGACAGCATATGCATACATAAACGGACAGCTTGTAGGAAACATGAAGAATGTACCGGGAAATCGTTATGCAAAGCGTATTGTTCTCGGCGGGGATGTATTTCAGCCGTCATTTATAGGAAAAATATGTGAGGTCACATTTTACAATGAAATAAGAGATCACGATTTTGTATATAATCTGCATCAGTCCTATGTCACAAGGGATGATTTCATAGGTTTTAAAATAGGAATAGATAAATAACAGACGGCAATTTACGGAAAAAATATAAATAACGCATATTAAATAGTTGAATTATTTGATATGCGTTATCTTTTTGTATGGCCTAAAGGCCTAATTTGCGAAATGTAGTTTCTCTTGGAGGAGAAATGGAATGGAGCAAATAAAAAAACCACCTGCTATGCAGGTGTGAGT
>NZ_DBLYGC010000006.1:0-125685 GCF_056818865.1 Butyribacter sp. | reverse complement strand
ACACCTGCATAGCAGGTGGTTTTTTTATTTGCTCCATTCCATTTCTCCTCCAAGAGAAACTACATTTCGCAAATTAGGCCTTTAGGCCATACAATAAAAAACAGATAAAGATTTCTCAAAAAGAGATTTCTTTATCTGTTTTTCGCATATATTAAAATCGGTCAATTTTTATACAACAAAAAAACACCATTTGCTCTGACACTTCCCACCGAAGCATTCTATATAAGTCAAATAGCAGAAATCCCCTTGTCAGCAGGTCTCCTGGCTTGAACTCGCCTGATTTTTTAACCTTCCCATGATAAAATCACAGTGGCGTAACACAAAAAATCATCCTTCTTACAGTAGCGGGGGCTGCTGCAGCATCTCACTGCATTCCCTTTTAAGTCTGTCCCTTTAATCATCCTTAACGGCTGACAAAGTACAGCTCACTGACAATAACATCAAAAGTATAACATACATACACAAAATTTTATATATATCTTTTCAACAATAATTATCGGTATAAAGTATAATCCTTATGCAAAACTCCCTATCATCATATTCGGTTTTAACTTCACCGTTGTACTTTTCTACCACATCTTTCACGCTGTTTAAACCTATTCCATACTCCATCTTCATAACCTCTGCACCTGTTTATTTTATATGAAGTATTTCTTTCGCTCTCTCGACCTGTTCTTTTGTTGGCGGCTCCACATCATCAAGACTGTATTTATAGCCAAGTTCCTTCCATTTGAATACTCCGAGTGTATGATACGGAAGTATCTCGACTTTCTTCACTGTTTTTAATTTTGATATAAATTCGTAAAGTCTTTTAAGATACTTTTCATCATCGTTTATCCCCGGAACAAGTACATGTCTTATCCACATGTCTTTGCCCTGCTCTGAAAGATATTCCGCCATATCAAGTATATTTTTATTTGTAAAACCTGTGAGTTTTTTATGCTGCTCATCATCAATGTGCTTTATATCGAGCATAAACAAATCAGTATATTTTAAGAGTTCATTAAACTTGTCAAAAAACTCACCTTCTCTTGTAAACGGATTGCCTGCAGTATCAAGCGTTGTGTGAATGCCATCCTGTTTTGCAAGCTTGAAAAATTCAATCAAAAAGTCAATCTGTAAAAGAGCCTCACCGCCGCTTACCGTAATTCCGCCTGTTTTTCCCCAATAACTTTTATATCTCTTAGCTTGTTTTAAAAGCTCCTCCGGTGTTTTTAAATTGTCGTAATCCTCTCCCGGAAGTTTCCACGTATCCGGATTGTGACAATATTTACAACGCATATTGCATCCCTGTAGAAAAACAAGGAATCTCACGCCGGGTCCATCAGCCGAACCAAAACTTTCTATTGAATGTATTCTCGCATATACCTGTTTATTTTCTGACATCTGCCTTGCAAACCTCCTTATTTCTAAATATAAAAACTTGTTTTTATATTATATAAATACTCGTTTTTATTATAACAGATTTACAATAAAAATATAATACGAGTATTGATGTTTTATTATTATTTGATTACTTCAGACTAACAATCCTTTTCACCAAAAACGCTGCCCTCCATAAAGGAGTGACAGCGTTTTTATTTTTATTCAAATAATATGATATTTGGCTCAAAAAGTATTTTGCCCCTTGCATCATACTATTTATTATACCCTTTAATATCTTAGTTTCCGCTTAATCAATTACATATGGTCATGGCATGTTCTTGCTATTACATCGAGCTGCTGCTCTCTTGTAAGGTCGATGAACTTAACCGCATATCCTGATACACGGATTGTGAAGTTTGCATATTCTTCTTTCTCAGGATGTTCCATAGCATCGATAAGCTTCTCTTTACCAAATACATTGACATTGAGATGATGTGCTCCCTGATCAAAGTATCCGTCCATTACCTGAACAAGGTTTGTTATCCTCTCTCCATCCTCATTTCCGAGTGCTCCCGGATTGATTGTCTGTGTATTTGAAATACCGTCGAGTGCCCATTCATATGGAAGTTTTGTAAGTGAGTTGAGTGATGCTAAAAGTCCGCTCTTCTCAGCACCGTAACTTGGGTTTGCTCCCGGTGATAAAGGTTCTCCTGCTTTACGTCCGTCAGGCATAGAACCTGTTGCTTTTCCGTAAACTACATTTGATGTGATTGTAAGAATTGATGTTGTAGGCTCTGAACGTCTGTATGTGTGATGTTTCTTAATCTTGTCCATGAAGGTTCCGAGAAGCCATACTCCGATTTCATCTGCTCTGTCATCATCATTACCGTATCTAGGGAAGTCTCCCTCGATTTCATAATCTTTTACAAGTCCGTTCTCATCACGGACTGTCTTAACCTTTGCATATTTGATAGCTGAAAGAGAATCTATTACATGAGAAAATCCTGCGATACCTGTTGCAAATGTTCTCTTTAAGTCTGTATCCATAAGTGCAAGCTCTGCTGCCTCATAATAATACTTGTCATGCATATACTGGATAAGGTTAAGTGTGTTTACATAAAGGTCTGCAAGCCAGTCCATCATTTCATCGTATCTTTCCATAACCTCATCATAGTCAAGATATTCTGATGTGATAGGTCTGTACTTAGGTCCTACCTGATCACCTGTCTTTTCATCAACACCACCGTTGATAGCGTAAAGGAGACACTTAGCAAGGTTTGCTCTTGCTCCAAAGAACTGCATCTCTTTACCTGTCTGTGTAGCTGATACGCAGCAGCAGATAGCATAATCATCACCCCATACAGGTTTCATTGCATCATCGTTCTCATACTGGATAGAGCTTGTTGTAATAGAAATCTTAGCTGCATATCTCTTAAAGTTGTCAGGAAGTTTTGATGAATAAAATACTGTAAGGTTTGGCTCAGGAGCAGGTCCCATGTTCTCAAGTGTGTGAAGAAAACGATAATCAGTTTTTGTAACCATTGAACGTCCGTCAACACCTGTTCCTGCGACATCAAGTGTAGCCCATACAGGATCTCCTGAGAAGAGTTCATTGTATGATGGAATTCTTGCGAACTTAACCATTCTGAATTTCATTGTCATATGGTCGATAAGTTCCTGTGCCTCTTTCTCTGTAAGGATACCCTTCTTCATATCTCTCTCGATATAGATATCAATAAATGTTGACACACGTCCTACAGACATAGCTGCACCGTTCTGTGTCTTTATGGCAGCAAGATAACCAAAGTAAATCCACTGAATTGCTTCTTTTGCATTTTTAGCCGGCTCTGAAATATCAAATCCATAAATTTCAGCCATCTTCTTCATGTTCTCAAGTGCACGAATCTGCTCTGCAATTTCTTCTCTGAGACGGATAACTTCGCCTTTCATGCTTCCGCTTCCACATTTGAGTTTGTCTTTCTTCTTTTCCTCGATAAGGAAATCAATACCGTAAAGAGCAACTCTTCTGTAGTCACCTACGATACGTCCACGGCCGTATGTATCAGGAAGTCCTGTCATAATCTTGTTGTGGCGGGCTTTAATCATTTCCGGTGTATATGCATCAAATACAGCAGTATTATGAGTTTTGTGATATACTGTGAAAATCTTTTTAATCTCAGGGTCTACTTCATATCCGTATGTCTCACAAGCCTGAACCGCCATCTTTATACCACCATAAGGCATAAATGCACGTTTTAAAGGCTTATCTGTCTGAAGTCCTACTACCTTTTCCAAGTCTTTTAATGACTCATCTATATATCCTGCATCATGCGAAGTGATTGATGATACAATCTTTGTATCCATGTCAAGCACTCCGCCTTTTGCTCTTTCTTCTTTCTGAAGTTTCTGAAGTGCTCCCCAAAGCTTATCTGTAGCTTCTGTAGGTCCTTCGAGAAATGATTCATCACCTTCATATGGTGTATAGTTGTCCTGAATAAACTGTCTGACATTGATTTCCTCTTTCCAGAGTCTTCCCTCAAAGCCATCCCATTCTTTCATCTCTACCACGATAAATTCCTCCTGTATATTGATAAAATGTATAAATTATATTGGTTATGGTATAAAATAATACTTATACCTGCAACATCTAATTTTTAACATGTAATCAGACTATAGTCAAGTATTTCTAATTAACAATTTTTCTCATATTTCTTGTTTTTATCAAAAAAAATATTCCATAAATTATCAAAACGCCTGTAAACCAAGTATTTACGGCGTTTTGATAATTTTTATTTATTAGGTTAATGAAGATATTCTCTCAAAAGCATAGCAAAATCAATATTTGCTGTAACCATTATCTTCTAACGATATAATACTTTCGTTTTCATTGAAATTGCTTTTTCCTGCAAATTCAGATGCATCAGGTATTCTGTGTATAGTATTTGACTGATTAATTGTTCCGATATTTTTTGATGCACCGAATGAATCTGCTCTCTGTGCTGTCTGGCTTCCTATAGCGATATTTCCTGCTGTATTGCCAAATTCAGCACCTGAAATTCCTGAATTATTTTTAAGGTTATAATTTCCAAGAAGAACTTTAAGGTTCTGAGCCTGATTTGAAAGCTCTTCACTTGCTGCTGCACACTGTTCGCTTGTAGCAGAATTATTCTGTACTACTGAAGAAACCTGTCCAACTGCTTCATCTATCTGCTCAAGTGCTATTGCCTGTTCATTTGATGACTCTGCTATATTTTCCACTATCTTGACAATTTCCTCAACATTTGATGCTATTGCTGCAAGCTTTGAAGATGTCTCATTCGCAATAACAGAACCATTCTGTGTTTTCTCTATTGAATCCTCTATCATCTCGGCAGTTTCGCTTGCTGCTGCCGCACTCTTTGCTGCAAGGTTTCTTACTTCCTCAGCTACAACTGCAAAACCTTTACCGTGCTCACCTGCTCTTGCTGCTTCGACTGCGGCATTGAGTGCAAGGATATTTGTCTGGAATGCTATGTCATCAATTGTCTTGATAATTTTTGAAATATTTTCTGATGCCTCTGTTATATCCTGCATAGCTGACATCATCTTGTTCATTTCGTCTGTTCCTGCTATAGCTTCTTCTTTTGCCTGATTTACAAGAGTTTCAGCTTCTTTTGCTTCATCTGCATTCTGTTTTGTTCTTGAAGTAACCTCTGAAATTGATGATGTTACCTGCTCGATTGCGCTTGCCTGTTCAGTAGACCCCTGTGCAAGTGACTGGCTTGCTATTGCAACCTGCTGTGCACCTGCACCTACCTGATATGCTGACTCCTTAATATTTCCAAGTGTCTTGTTATTTGAATCAACCATGAGTTTAAATGCATGTCCTAACTCATCTGCCTGTGATTGTGGATTTATCTGCATTGAAAGGTCTCCGTTTGCAACATTATTTGCAACTTTAACCTCTCTCTTCATTCTCTCAACAACTTCATTGAAACTGTTTATCATTTTTCCCAATTCATCGTTTGTTGTAGCATTTATCTTTTCGCCTGAGATGTCACCCTTTGATATTCTCTCTGCTCTTTCTGTAAGTGCATTGATTGGTCTTGTGATATATCTTGTATATGTTGCCGCAATAGCTAAAAAGAATATCATGCATGCTACTGTTATAATTCCAAGAGTAACACTTGATCGTTCATTTCTCCTTTCAACACTCTTTCTTCCCGCTTCACTTTTGTCATTGAAATATTTTGATACATTTGATACTTCCTCGTCTACATCATCAGATACAGCTTTTATGGATTTCTGATAGATATTCATAGCCTGAGCATACTTTTTCTGTGATACCAATGTAACAATCTGTTTAAATGCAGTCGTCCCATTTTCAAGAGTCTGTTGTACATTTTCAAGCGATTTCTGAGCCTGACCGTTCTTATCTGCTGTTGGAACAGATGATATAAGCTCATCAAGCTGTTTTGAACATGTATCTGATACCTCAGCAATCTGCTCTGAAAGAGCTGTAAGATCAATTCCATCATCTGCTGCATATGAATAATCAGATAATAAACTTTCAAGTTCTTTATAATTCTTTGTAAAATTTCCGATATCAATACATTTTACAGTATATGTATCATACACTTTATTATACTTGTCTGCTATTGTTCTCTGGGCATTTATTGCCATAATACTAAACGCTATCAATATTATTATGGCAACTCCATAACCTATAAAAGTTTTTTTAGCTAAACTCAAGTTCTTCATATATCCGTTCCTCCATTATCTTATTTTTATGATTATAGCTTTTGTCAGCTATTCTTCTTCCTCTGTATCTTCGTCGTCAATAACTTCTTCAGGCTCTGCATCATTTATCAGCTTGTCAGGGTCAAGTAAAAGTTTGACTTCTCCATCCACCCTGCCTATACCAAAAACATATTTTTTTGCCTGTTTTTCAAGGTCACTGACACTTGGCGGAGGGGTGATTTCTTTCTCTTCAAATGCCACAACTTCATCAATTCCGTCCACTATAAGACCTATTACCGTAGATTTTACATCTATAACAATAACACATGTCCTGTCATTGTATTCTAAAGGTTCTTTTCCAAACCTTATCCTTACATCTATAACCGGAATAATTTTTCCTCTCAGATTTATAAGTCCTATAAGGTAATCCTGTGTTTCCGGTATTTTTGTAATCTGTGACAGACCGATTATTTCATTTACATATTTGATTGAAATGCCATATATCTCATCTGCACATTTAAATGTCATATACTGCTCTTTTTCAATTTCATCCTCAAAAATTTTTTCAGCAGGTAAATCTTCTTTTTTTACATCAGTCAAATCCATTTTACACCTCCATCACATCAATTCATAACAAGTCCGCCTGTGTCAAGTATAAGACTGATACTTCCGTCACCAAGCTGGGTACATCCCGATATTCCTTTTACAGCCTTGACATAAGAAGGAATAGGTTTAACTACAATCTCCTGTTCACCTACAAGACTGTCAGCAAAGACAGCCAGTTTTCTGTCTTCGTGGTTTAAGATTATCACTATTCCGTCCTCAATCTCTTCAACTGCACCGTCAAGATGATAAAATCTGTTCAATCTTATAAGAGGATAACACTCCTGTCTTATCATCACATACTCTTCTCCGTCCGGTTCTACTATAAGTTTGTCTTTTTCAACTCGTATAAATTCGGTAACTGCATTAGTCGGTGTAACAAAATTAGTCTCTCCTACAGAGAAGATAATCCCATCTATTATCGCCAATGTAAGTGGTATCTTCATAGTCATTGTCGAACCCTGTCCCTCTATACTTTCGATATCAAGCACACCGCCGACCTGCTGTATATTTTTTACTACAACATCCATACCGACTCCTCTTCCTGAATACTCTGTAACTTTTTTCTTCGTAGAAAATCCCGGTACTGTTATAAAATTGAATATCTCTTTCTCTGTCAAATCCTTTTCTGATTTATTTCCAAGAAGTCCGTTTGCTTTTGCCTTCTCAAGAATTTCACTCTTTTTAAGACCTTTACCATTATCTGAAACCGAAATCCAGACCTGACCGCCTTCATTTTTGGCTTCAAGAACAACTTTTCCTTTTTCTTTTTTGCCAAGTGCCTTTCTGTCCTCATTGCTCTCTATACCATGGTCTACAGAGTTTCGTATAAGATGCATAAGCGGATCGGAAATATGTTCAATTATATTCTTGTCAACTTCCGTATCCTCACCTATAACTTCAAGTTCTATATCCTTGCCAAGCTTTTTTGATGTATCGTAAACTATTCTGTTCATCTTCTGGAATGTATTTTTAAGAGGCATCATACGCATTGCCATTATTGCGTCCTGAAGTTCTGATGTTATCTTTGAAAGCTGTCCGGCCGATTTTTGGAAATTGGTAAGGTCAAGACCCGGTACCTTTAAATCAGGATTCTGCAAAACAACCGCTTCCGCAATAACAAGCTCTCCTATAAGATCCATAAGAAGATCCATCTTTTTTATGTTTACACTGATGAAACTTTGTGCCTCACCTTTTTTTACACGAGGCTTTTTCGCAGCCTTTTTCTTTTTTGGTGCTTCTTTCCCACTTTCCTCTTTTGTCGCATCCTGCTTTTCAGCCTGTGCCTCTTTCTCTGCCCCCTGGCTGCCCGGCTTCTGACTGTCTACAAGTATCGTCGGCTTTTCAACCGGTGCCGTAAGCACATCACCTGCACTTGATGCAGGTTTACTCTCTGCCTCAACACAAAAGTCAAGAAATTCATCACTTGTGCATTCTTTTATTTCTATATTTTCAATACCGGCACTTGAATTTATAAGCTCTGTAATAGTCTGTGGCTCTTCCGTTGTCTGAAGGGCAATTCTGAAACCAAACTCAAGTACAACATCCGCACTGTCCGGATTTGAAATAATGTCTGACGGCGTATAAAGTATGTCCTCTGCAATTCCCTTCAATGAATTTACAGCCATATATGCTCTTATGTTCGCCATCTCAGTTTCTTTATAGTATGTAATGTAAATACTGTAAAATTTGCTGTCGTCCGAAGCAACAGGTGCTATATAAAAGTGTGGTTTTTCACTTTCCTTGGCTTTTTCCTGTTTCTCGGCTATAATCTGTCCGGCATCGACATCTGTTTTATTCTGAATTTTTTTCAGGAACTTATCAAGTTTTTCAATAAGTCCTGCGGGGTCTTCATCAGGGTCTCCGCCGTCCTTTATCTTTTCCATTTCTGCTGTTATAAAATCAGATACTTCAAGCACATCATCAACAAGTTCATCATGTGGTACACCATCGGGATGACTTTCTCTTATAAAGTAAAATACATCTTCAAGTTTATGTGCAAGTGTTGCTATATTCTGAAACATCATAACGGCTGACGAACCTTTTATCGTATGCATGATACGGAATATCTCATTTACATTGTCCTCGTCAAATTCGCCGACATCCTTACTTTCAAGACATATGTTTTCAAGATTCTCAAGCCCCTGTTCTGTTTCGAAGATGAACATATCAAGCATACCTTCGGTAATCATATCATCTCCCATAACACCCTCCTGTTCTGTCTTTTTATTACTGTTTATTCGTAATAGTTCAATATATTAAATTTAAGGGATAAGTTCCAATTTACGAAGTACACTTTCAAATTTCACCTGGTCGATTGGCTTTCCTGCATATGCTACACAGCCGAGGTCAAATGCCTTATTTACATTTGCCCCCTCATTTAAAGCCGTTGTCATAATAATCTTGGCTCTGTTATCCTCAGGTATCTTCCTTTCCTGCTCAATATCCCTTATTGCTTTAAGTGCCTGATATCCGTCAAGTGCAGGCATCATAATATCAAGACATACAAGGTCATATGGTGTTCCCGCATCAAGTGCCATAAGATAAGCATCGACTGCCTCCATACCATCTACCGTAATATCACACTCTCCAAATTTAGATAAAAACTTAAGCATAAACTTTCTGCTCGCAAAATCATCCTCTGCTATCAATATTCTCATATTTTTTTCCTCCTGTTATGTTGTATTATATTTTAAATTTAATCAATAATGATGTTTGTTTAAAACAATATTTTGACCCCGACTGATGCCAAAGATTACTTCATTGCTATCTGACTCTGACCCTTGCATCACGGTATCGTATTTAATATATTATATATCTTTGATGCCACATTTTCCAATGGTTCCTGATATTGTACTGCCCCTATATCATACGCAACTTTAGGCATTCCATAGACAACGCAGCTTCTTTCATCCTGCCCGATGGTATGAGCGCCTTTTTTTCTCATTGCGAGAAGTCCTCTTGCACCGTCAGAACCCATGCCCGTAAGTATGACACCCACTGCATCACTCGCCGCCGCCTGTGCAACCGACTTAAACAAAACATCTACCGACGGACAATGACCGCTGACTTTTTCGCCCTCGTAACATCTGACAGAATACCTGCCGTTCTCACGCACAAGTTCCATATGCTTGTCCCCCGGTGCTATAAGAACCTTACCTGTTTCTACAGCATCTCCATCCTCCGCCTCTTTTACATGAACCCTGCACTCTTTATCAAGACGTTCAGCATACATCTTTGTAAAGCCCGGCGGCATATGCTGCACTATAACCGTCCCCGGAATATTCGGATAAAAATTTTTTATCACGGCAAGTATCGCTTCTGTTCCTCCTGTCGATGCTCCTATGGCAACTATCTTGTTGTGATACTGCCTGTTTATATTGTTTGGCGTGGCAGCAATCTGTTGTTTTTTTTCCTCAGAATATTTAATATTGTAGGCTGTCTTTACCTTTGTTATAAGCTCGCTAAAAACCCACTTTCTCATCTCTTCGCTGTCCATATCATGTGGCTTTTGTACATAATCAACAGCTCCGTATTCTATATAATCAAGAACCTTATGTTCCATCGAACTTATCATTATAACTTTCATGGGATGCTGAGGAATAAGCTTTTTCATAAAATCTATGCCATTCATCCTCGGCATCTCTATATCTAATGTCATCACATCAGGATTAAATCTGATAATCATATCTCTCGCCTGATACGGGTCTGCCGCCATGGCAACAACTTCTATATCAGGGTCTTCATCAAGAAATTCTGACAGCATTCTTCTAAACACCAGCGAATCATCAACCACCAGAACTTTTATCGCCATATCTTAATCCCCCATTCATTTTTAAACTTAGTAAACATCATTCTAAACTTTCCTGTATATAGACGGCTGTACATACCTGAAACCCGACTTTACTTTGTCTATACTCTCCGTGGTTCCGATAAACAAATACCCCCCGTTTTCCATATGGTCATATATATTTCTCAACAAAAATTTCTTTGTCTCATCCTCAAAATATATCATAACATTTCTCAGAAAAACCACCTGGAATTTTCCCTTAAAAGTTATGTTATCCATAAGGTTAAAATTCTTAAATACAATCTGTTTTCTGAGTTCGTTGCTTACTTTAAAACGCTCTGCATCTATTCTTTTAAAATATTGTCTTTTCCATCTTTCGGGCAGATTTTGAATCTGTTCCTCAAGATAAATTCCAGCACTCGCTTTTTTCAATACTTCCATCGAAATATCTGTCGCAAGAAGCTGAGTGTCCCACCCGGGCTCCATGCCAAAATAATCTCTTAAAACCATAGCTATAGTGTACGGTTCTTCACCGGTCGAAGCTGCTGCCGACCATACCCTCACATCTTTGGTTGCCGCTTTGGTCTGCCGTATCCACGGCAGTACATAACGATTCATATACTCAAAGTGCATAAATTCACGCATAAAAAATGTATGATTTGTCGTGAGTATATTTACCATATCCATTGCCTGTGTTCCATCCGGCGAATCAACAATTTCTTTGATAAATTCACCATAGCTTGCATAACCGTTTTTTAACAGATGATTTTCCAGTCTTCCCTCTATCAATACACGCTTATGCCCCAGTTCAATACCATAACGGTTACGCATATATGATACTATCCAGTTAAATTCTTTTTCTGTAAGTTTCATTTTTTCTTTCCATAGTGCATATAAAATTTTACAATGTCACAAGCACATAATCTGTTCTTCCGTCGTCTTCTATATTCATAACCAAATAAGTAGGTCTGAACCCATCCTGTCTTGGTCTTGAAATACTGCCCGGATTTAGTACAACTATATTTGATTTTGTATCTATTACAGGTTTATGTGAATGACCAAACATAACTATATCTGCGCCATTTTCTTTTGCTATGTCTTTCATTGTCGGTATTCCAAGCTCACCACCATATCTGTTTCCGTGTGTTATGAAGGCTTTATGTTCTCCTATCTCAATAAGCCTGGCTCCCTGAAGTTCATTGCCGTAATCGCAATTGCCTTTTACCATCTCAACAGGACACTCTACGAGACTTCTTATGGAATCGGGACTGCATTCCATGTCACCCAGATGAATCATCATATCCATAGTGCCCCTCATGTTTTTTACTGCCTGTATAAGATTTCTGTTGTTTCCATGAGAATCACTGACGATAAGTATTTTCACAGACATCTATAAAACATCCTCCAATTTTTTATACATTGCTTTAAGAGCTCTTCCCCTGTGACTTATCTCATTCTTCTGTTCAGGTGGAAGTTCAGCGGTTGTGCATCCCCTTTCAGGCAGATAAAAAATAGGGTCGTACCCAAAACCGTTTTCGCCTTTCTCCTCATAACCGATGCGTCCCTCGATAGTTCCTCTTGTTGTAAATGTCTCTCCGTCAGGCATAACACAGGCTATGACACACACAAATCTCGCACTTCTTTCTTCACCTTTGGCATCTTTGAGCAATTCTATAATATGATTGTTTTTGATTGTGTACGGTGTATCCTCTCCCATATATCTTGCCGAATAAACCCCGGGTGCCTTGTCAAGATAATCAACCTCAAGTCCCGAATCATCAGCAATCACAATATTTTTTGTAATGTCTGCTATTGTCTTTGCTTTTATAACTGCATTTTCCTCAAAAGTTTTGCCATCCTCAACAATCTCTATGTCCTGCAGCCCCTCATCTTTAAGCGATACAAATTCTATATCATCACGTTTGATAATTTCTCTTATCTCTTTCATTTTATTCTGATTGCCTGTTGCTACTATAATTTTTGTCATGCCTTTCTTTTCCTCCTGTCAATCTCTTTAAGTGAGCTTAATATTCCTCTGTAAACTCCATCTGCTATTTCATACTGTCCCTTTGCGGAACTTATATAATTCATATCTTTTCTGCTCGACATATATCCTGTTTCAACAATAACCGCCGGCATAGATGTATGACGCAGCACAAATAAATCTTCTCTTCTTATAATCTTTCTTGCCTTATTTGAGGTTGACTTTGATACACTGCCCAATAAAATGCATGAAAATCTGCGGTTTGTCATATATCTGCTGTCACCTTTTCTTTTGGCATAAAGCGTCTCTATACCAAAAGCCTTTGAATGTATGTTGTCTGATGCATTGCAATGTATACTTACAAACAAAGCCGCCTTTTTCCCATTCGCAATGGTAACACGCCTTTTTTTAGTAACATATCTGTCATAAAGTCTTGTATATATGACATTTATATCTGTCTGGTCAAGCATTCTCTTTAACTTTTTAACTATGGCAAGATTACAGTTTTTTTCTTTGAACCTTCCATTATTTGAGCTCGCCCCCTCATCTCTTCCACCGTGACCCGCATCTATAACTATCGTATATTTTCCAAATCCCTCTGCTTTGTAAGCAGCCTCATTAAATAATGCATTTTTCTTTGTACTGTCCTGCTTTTTCTTTTCTTCCTGTACAATACTTTCTTTCCCTATATCAGCATTAATATCATCGCTGCTTTGTGAAAGCTTTGCCGTATAAATACAACTCGTAATTATCAATAGTATAAGAAGAATACAGCTTTCGACAGTAATCTTGTATTTTCCATTATTGCTCATATACTTTAAAGTATATCTCATTATAAATATGCTTGCAAGAAAAAAGCCGATTTTACTTCTTTTAATGCTGATATAAATTTTTTTATGTATTTTATGTATGCTTTTTACATTGCTTGTATTTTTTCTACATATTATAATGTTGTCATCAAAATTTAATGGAGGATTTAAATGATAAAAAGAATTGATTTATCCGGATTATGGAACTTTGAACTTGACCCGGACAAAAAGGGAATTGAGGGAAGACTCTTTGACAGGCAGAAAAACGATACAATTAATCTTCCCGGAACTACATCCATAGCCCACAAAGGAAAATACAATGACAAAAAAGAAACCGGTTTTCTTACCGACCCATATCTTTTTGAAGGCTATGCATGGTACTCAAAAGATGTACATATAGACAAAGAAGACCTTGAAAAAAATATATTCCTTTTCCTCGAAAGGACAAGACTAACTAAAATATGGATCGATGATACTTTCGCAGGTGAATTTGACAGTCTTACAACACCACATAATTATGATATTACACGTTTTGTCCGCAATACGAATTTCAGAATAACCGTTCTTGTCTCAAACGTGGATTATCCTACAAAGGGCGGTCACCTCACATCACCGGACACACAGACAAACTGGAACGGAATAATCGGTGATATTTCACTCCGCATATTTGATGATTCATATATCGCAGATATTAAAACCTACCCTGATATAGATAAAAAATCAGTAAAAGTTGTCTTAAAAACAGTCAACAATACACAGACAGATAAAAAGTTTACTTTAGATGTCAATGCATTTCTTACTGACATAAACGGTGATACAGGTGTATCTGCACCACCGGCATCATTTGATATAACCTTTATCTCAGGAACAGGCAATGCTGAATTTGAATATTTTCTCGGAGACGATGCCGCTTTATGGAGTGAATATACCCCTGTTGTATACCGTCTTGAAATCGGTATAAACGGCACAGAAGAAAAATCAAGCACTACTTTTGGTCTTAGAAAATTTTCCACTACCGAGACTAAATTCCTTATAAACGGAGAGCCGACATTTCTGCGTGGAAAACACGACGGACTTGTATTCCCTATGACAGGTGCTGTCCCTGCTACAGTTGACGAATGGATCCGTGTTATGAAGATTTCAAAGTCATACGGCATGAACCATTACCGTTACCATACCTGCTGCCCGCCGGAAGCAGCATTTATTGCCGCTGACCTTCTCGGTATATATATGGAGCCACAGCTTCCGTTCTGGGGAACTCTTACTGCACCCGGTGACGAAAATCACAACGAAACAGAGCAGAATTATCTTATCGAAGAGGGATTCCGCATGTTAGATACTTTCGGAAACCACGCTTCATATTGTATGATGTCTCTCGGCAACGAACTTTGGGGAAGTAAAGAACGCATGGCAGAAATAATAACCGGATACCGGTGTATTGATGACCGCCATCTCTACACCCAAGGGTCAAACAATTTCCAGCATACTCCTGTGCTGCTCCCGGAAGATGACTTTTTTGTAGGCGTACGTTTCAGCAAGAACAGACTTATACGCGGCTCTTACGGTATGTGTGATGCTCCTCTCGGACATATTCAGTGGGACGAACCATCCACAATGCATAATTATGATGAAGATATTGTTCCAAGTGACACCAACGACGCAAACGCTGCAGGCGAGGGCGAAGAGATAGAGATACAATACGGAACCGGAGTTAAAAAAGTCAAAGCTGCAAGTGCCGACGGCCCGCTTATCCCACATATTCCTGTTGTGACACATGAAATCGGCCAGTATGCAGTATATCCTAATTTTAGAGAGATAGACAAATACAAAGGTGTACTTAAAGCACGTAACTTTGAAGTATTCCGTGACAATCTCGAAAAGAAGGGCATGCTCAATCAGGCTGACGACTTCTTCTACACAAGTGGAATGCTTTCTGTACAGTGTTATAAGGAGGAACTTGAAGCAGCTGCAAGAAGTAATCTCGTAGCCGGTTATCAGATTCTTGACCTTCAGGATTTTCCGGGTCAGGGAACAGCTCTTGTCGGAATACTCGATGCCTTCATGGACAGCAAGGGGCACGTTACACCTGAGGAATGGGCAGGTTTTTGCTCAGATGCCATACTCTTAGCACAGTTTAAAAAGTATGTATACACGTCAGGCGAAGAATTTACGGCTGATATGGCTATCAGATACTACAATCCTGAAAAACTTGTTGATAAAAAACTCCACTGGGAGCTTATTGCAAGAGACGTAAATACATCGGATGCAACCGGATTTGCCGTAAACGGTGAGACTACAGTAGTAAAATCAGGTGACGTGGTTATCCCTGACGGCACAAGAGAACTCGCTGAACTCGGAAGTATCTCATTTACTTTCCCTGAAAGCACAAAAACCGTCATATATGACCTTGTACTTACTGTCAATGGTACAGCTTACAAAAACAAATATGAGCTTTACTGTTATCCTGCAAACGATGATGTCATTTCACTTGAAAATATAGCCAGTCTTGGCGAAGGTGACAATCAGGTATTTATAACAAATGTATTTTCAAGTGCAAAATCACTTCTAAATCAGGGCAAAAAAGTATTATTTATGCCGAATGAAGTCACTGAAAGCCTTGAAGGTTTTTACTGCACTGATTTCTGGTGCTATCCAATGTTCAGGGATATTTGTGAATGGATGAAAAAGCCTGTTGCTGTCGGAACAATGGGACTTCTTATAGATACAAAACATCCTGCTTTAAAAGATTTCCCGACACACAAATATGCAACACCTCAGTGGTACCAGATTGTATCACACAGCAGATGTGCAATTCTCGATGATGTGACAGATAAAGATTACAGACCTATCGTACAGATGGTTGACAACTTTGAAAGAAATCATAAACTCGGTATTCTTTTTGAAGGAAAAGCCGGAAATGGAAAACTCATGGTATGTACTTCAAAACTCGGAGAAATTTCTGAAAGAACAGAAGTAAAACAATTTGTAAAATCACTTGTCACTTACCTTACATCAGATGAGTTTGCTCCTGAAAACGAACTGGATATAGCTAAAATTGAAAAGATTTTTTAAAGCCCGGAAAATTGATTTTATTAAAAGCCCACTCGAACGCAACAAACTCGGATGGAACAAATAAATGTGAAACAGCCACAGATTATCACGATTTTAACGTATTCTCTGTGGCTGTTTTTTATATTTGGGATTTTGCCTTGCATCATATAAATATTTACTTCACAAACCTGTTCAGACATCCTGCTACCTCAAATCTGCGGGGTTTGCTCATGTTAGGAACACTTCCCCTGCTTGTAAGTGCAGAAACTCCCTCTGTTTCTATGAGATTTTGAACATCATCGATAAGCGTCTTTATCGAAATCTCTTTTCCCCCATACTTTCTTATCAGATATTCAAGTGTTTTTGAAATAGCAAGCATCTGTTCGGCATCCGTTATCTGTTCAAGATACCTGAGGTCTACATTTGTTTTATTATACAAAAACCCATCAGTTCCCATGACTTTGATTTTTGTCCTGTCATCCGCTTTTGGAAGTTTTACTCTCCTATTCTCATCAATTTTTATCTTTGTATCATCAGCTTTTATTTTTAACGGATATTCTGCTGCCATCTTTTTAGCTCTCTCAGTAATTTCTTTAGGGACGTATTTTTCCATCTGGATTACAGTGTCTGCAACATGGAAAAAGGCTCCACAACTTCCTGCTACAAGAATTGTCGATACACCTTTCTCACGATAAAGCGGAACCGCTCTCTTTATAAAAGGCACTATCGGCTCATCATCCGCCGATATGACACGCTCCATAAGTTCATCACGTATCATAAAGTTTGTTGCACTTGTATCTTCATCTATAAGAAGTAATTTACTTCCTGCTTCTAAAGCTTCAATTGTATTTGCAGCCTGTGAGGTTGAGCCGCTCGCATCAAGTGTTGAAAATTTTTCTGTATCCTTGCCGTTGGGCAGGTTTCTTATAAACAAACTTATATCCTCATTCGCAACACTTCTTCCATCCTCGGCACGAAGTTTCACTCCCGTTTCATCAGTTACCACATATTCTCTGCCATCTCCCACAATATGTGAATATACCGCTTTCTCAAGTGTCTGAAGAAGTGTCGATTTGCCATGATAGCCACCACCCACTATAAGCGTAATTCCTTTTTTTATTCCCATTCCTGTTATTTTTCCCTTATGTGGAAGTTCGAATGTCACACTCATCGATTCCGGTGACTTAAACAAAACAGCATTCTTCATAGGTTTCTCTGAAATGCCGCTTTCTCTTGGAAGTATTGAACCATCTGCTACAAACGCTGCAAGATTATTTTCTTTAGTTAATTCTCTCAGGACTCTCTGGTCGTCAACAAGTTCTATCTGGTCTTTCAACTTTTCTTTGTCCGCAAAAAGTTTAAATATTCCTGAGTTCTCAACTGCTTTTGGCAATAACCCAAACAATATTTTTTCCAGTTCTCCCGCATCAATAGAACGTCCTCTTGCCGGAAAGCCTACTACAAATCTAAATAAAACATCACCTGTCTTTTCATCAACATGGCACGCACTTCTTTCCATTATCTCCTGTCCCGGCTGGCTTGCCGATACCATTCCACTTTTTCCTGAACCTTTTGCCTTAAAACTGATTTTTGAAACTTCCCTGCTGAATTTTCTTAAAATAAAATCTTCTAATGCAATTCTTCTGTGATAAACATCATAATAGTTTTTCGGAAAATCTGCCGTCTTTCCCTTAATTCTGACACTCAAAGCAGACGGTGACGCAAACGGGTCTCCCTGTACATGTTCTATATTTAATGTATACTTAACAAAATCATAACTTCCTTTTAAATCTTTATAAGCAGGATACCCTTTATGGTCAATTCTTTTTAATTCATTTTTTAATTTATTCATCCGATTTTCCCTCTTTTTCCTTTTTTCACTATTTTCATATTTTTTACCAATACCTCTGCCCCCTATAACATCCGTTGGGCAAAACAGCTGCTGTCCTAAGGCTTCATTATATATTTTTATATTGCTTCAAAATATGGTTATACATTGTTCTTACTGCCGGTGCCATAAAACCCGGATTCATTGTTGCAATCCCTATAATGCGGTATGCATCAGGTTCTATTTGATAATAGTCAACTTCATACGGAATATCTCTCATAACAAGTTCCGGCATAATACAAATTCCAAATCCATTCGACACAAGTGCTACGGTTGAAAGGTCATCCACAACATGATAATTCGACTGCACATTTAATGAATTTTCCTTTAAAAAATTTTGAATATCTGCATCCGTTGACTCCCTCTGCGTTACAAACTGATGATTTCTAAGCTCTGCAATATGCATTATCTCATTTGTGTCTTTGGCAAAAAATCCCTTAGGCACAACACATACAAGTGGGTCTTTGTAAAGCGGCTCTATCGGAATATCACCCGCACTTGACATAGACAAAAATCCTATATCTACTACACCATTCTTGAGCCAATATGTTACATCATCATATGTCCCCTGAAATACTTCAATCGTAATATCAGGATATTCCTTCTCAAAAGAATTCATAATATCAGGTAACCAGCTTGTACATACACTTGAAAAACAGCCTACTTTTACTTTTCCTTTTTTTAATCCGTTAAACTCTGCAATAGCCTGCCATAAACTTTCATCACTGTTTAAAACAGCATTTACATAAGGCAGCAGATTTTCTCCGTAGTTTGTAAGTGTTACGCCCGCTTTGCTTCTGTTTAATACACTGAATCCCAATTCATTTTCCATCGATGAGATAGCGTGACTTATTGCTGACGGTGTAAGGCCTAATATATCGGCAGCCTTTCTGAAACTGCCGTGGTCTGCAACTGTCTTAAACACCTGATAAGTTAGTAGTGTCATATTTTTGTTCCTTTCATACCATGTCTTTTTTACTATAGTTCTTATAACAATAACTTTGCTTCTCTCAATACAAGCGCATGATTCTTTCCCCATATTGATGCAAACTGCGAAGTTGGAAGTGGGCAGCCGATAACACCTATTTCTAAAGTTATTGAAGGCGATTTGATTTTTTCCATTATATAATCTCTCATACTGCCGACACTAGGGCTGCCTGAACCATAGCTGTCTCCGCTTGTATATCCTGTTATGCTCCTTGCAAGTCTGTACATCTTAAGGGTATTTTTCTTAACATTTCCTTTTCCGCCTGAACCAAATACTATGGAACCCATAGCATGATAATTTACTACACCTTTTAATGTTTTTGTTTTCTTTAATTCTTTTAATAATTTAGATATTGCTTTTGTCTCAGGTTCACTTGCAGCAGATGGTCCCGAAAATCCTTCACTTCCTCTTTTTCCACCATAATTAGCTCTGAAATGTGAATTAGAATTTCTGTTAAGGTCTACACCTCTTGCATTTGCTTTCCATGTAGATGTATGAGATGCTCCCGGCATTTTGTATAAAGCCTTGCGGAGTTTTTTATCTCTTATCTTTGAAATACCAAATTGTGAAATTGTAACACCATCCGGATTTGCCATCGGAATATAATGTATTGCCATTTTATTTAAAACACCTTTTACATTTACTCCGCTTACTTTTCCGTTATAATTTTTAAGATAATGCTCTATCTGAGCCATGCAAAGCTGTGCCGTCATATATTCTCTCGCATGAATATTACTTATAACTACCATTGTTTTCTTTGCATTTGGATTTCCAATAATTACATCATAAATATTTCTTTTATCATTTGATTTTCCTATAACTTTTACATTCACATAATTTGAATATGAGTTTTTAAGTAATTTAATATCTTTGCTCATTTCATTAAAACTGTATTTCTGATGTCTTGTATTAACAAAATCCGCAATCCTGAAATTTCCTGCATCAGAACTTGTAGTATATGTATTTTCCGGACTTGTACTGACAGCCTTAACATAATATTTATATTTTTTTCCTTTAGCAACACTCTTATCAACAAAACTTAATTTATCGGTTTTTGAAAGAACACTGTATTTGCCATTATTTATCTTCCTGTATACAACGTACCTGTCTGCACCGACAGCTTTGCTCCAGTTTAACTTTACTTTTTTACTGCTCAATCTTGTAAATCTGATGCTGTTTTTTTCCGGAATACATACGCTTAATTTGCTTGTCTTTGCCATCGGCTGACCGTCTTTGTCAAACGCCGCAACACAAAATGTGTATTTTGTACCTCTGTTTACCTGCATGTTCGTCTGAGTCTCTGATACATCTTTACTCTCATATTCCGTACTGTTATCTTTCGCATAAAATACCGTATAGTAAGCAGCGTCTTCATATGCATCCCATTTCAAATCAATATTTTTGTCACCGCTTTGTTTTACGGATAAAGAGATACTATCCAAATCCGGATTGTCAATCACCGAACCGGATGAAACCCTTGCCTGATTTTTTTTATCCACGTTTACATTTATCTCTACTGCCAATGCTTTCTTTGCATGTCCGTCCACCGCATATGATGAACACCCTACTGCCATCGATGCTGCAATAAGCAATGCTGTTATCTTTCTTTTACTCTTGTTCATTTTTATCCTCTTTTCTGTGCACGTTATTTATTTTTATCTTACCTATTCATCTGTCCCTATCAATACCTTTTTGCCCTCAAATGCAAATCCATAATGCCGGATATTTTCTTTTTTTACTCCTGCATTTATCAATTCCGTGTCATATTTCTTTTCCTCTATCTGTGCTAATGCTGATGACACTGTTTCTTCGAGTGTTTTTTCTTTATTACTGTTCATAACTTTAAACTCCAATATCATTGCCGGCAGATTACCTGTCTTTACATTTCGTGGTATCATCATTACATCGTATCTTCCAAAACCGCTTTCTTTATTTGATTTTATTATATAATCATCTCTTTTTTCAACCATAAGCCCAAGTACAAAACCATGGTAAAAGTTCTCAGGTCTTACTCTTGAGTTCTCTCTCCCTGCTACATCAAAACTACTGAAAGTCTCTAATGCAATATCATTCATATATTGGTTCATTGCATCAACATCACCCAATATTAACGCTTTCAAAAAATCTTTTTTTTCTGAATACACTTCAGAAAACCACTCTTTTATCATTGCTCTGAACATACTCTTAGTTTCATTGTTTGTAATTGCAAGCTTGTATATTTCGACTATTTCATCAGATATATAAACATCTATTGATACTGCTTTCAAATACCCACTTGCAAGTAACAGGCTCCATATCGAATTTTCATTTTTTTCAAGCTGGTTATATATTATCTGTTCGTCTATCTTTTTTTCTATAGTTTTGCCATCAATCAGCTTTTCCATTGTTTCTTTTATGCCTGCTGAACCTGTTTTTATAAGTTTACTTATAAGGTCATTTGAGCTTGTGTCTGCCCAATAATTTTTTAATTCCTTATATTTTAAGAAATTAATTATTGACCATGGATTATAAATATCTTTTATTCCACCAAACACAAAGCCATCATACCATTCTTTTACATCACACTTTTTATCAGATAAACCATATTCATCAAGTGCATGAAAAACCTCTTCTTCCGTAAAACCAAACGCTGTAGCATAATCTTTTGAACTTGTAGTAATGACCACCAGATTATTCAAGTCTGAAAACATACTTTCTTTAGACACCCTCGTTATTCCTGTCATCATTGCTCTCTCAAGATACATATTTGACTTAAATGTCGCATTAAAAAAGCTTCTTGTAAATGAGACAAGTTCCTCCCAATATCCGTTTACATATGCTTCCTGCATCGGTGTATCATATTCGTCAAGAAGAATAATAACATTTTTTCCATAATATCTGCTAAGATAATTTGACAGACTTGCTATTGCCTCCTGTGCAGTCACATCGTCCATGCCATATGTTATATTTTTAAGATTAGTTTTTTCTTCCTCCGCTAATCCATCCCAATCTTTCAAAAAAATATATTTCTGGATTTCATCGCATATAATTCTCTTAATTCCTGCTACGGCGTCTTCATACGTATTCTGTTTTATCTTTGCAAAGCTCAGAAAAATAACAGGATATGTTCCCTGAATTTCACGATATTTTTCTTCCTTCCAAATGTCTAATCCTTCAAACAAATCTCCCCTGTCCTTGTACTCATTTGAAAAAAAACATTTAAGCATATCCATGTTTAGCGTTTTGCCAAAACGGCGTGGTCTTGTTATCAGTGTTACATCATCCTGATTTTCCCACCATTCTTTTATAAACATTGTTTTGTCTATATAAAAACCGTCATTTTCTATTATCCTGTCATACCTTTGTTTTCCGATTCCTATAACTTTTGGCATTTATATTATCTCCTCCTCATTTAATTACCGACACTTTACTCTATTCATCAGTACCTATCAATACCTTTTTGCCCTCAAATGCAAATCCATAATGCCTGATATTTTCTTTTTTTACTCCTGCATTTATCAATTCCGTGTCATATTTCTTTTCCTCTATCTGTGCTAATGCTGATGACACTGTTTCTTCGAGTGTTTTTTCTTCGTCATTCTCATGAACCTTAAATTCCAATACAATCGCTTTTTCGCTTTTATCCAATGGAATTATCATAACATCATATCTGCCAAAACCACTTTCGCGATTTGATTTTACTTCATATCTGTCACTCAGCTCCACAATAAGTCCTAAAACAAAACCATGATAAAAACGTTCCGGTTCCAATGTTTCTGATGGATTTTTTCCAGTATCAAAATAACTGAATGTTGCCAACGCTACTTTGTTCATATAATAATTCATTCCTTTTAAATCATTATTTAAAAGTGATTTAATAAAATCATTATATCTAGCATCCGGATTTTCAAACCATCCTGCAAACATATTTGCAAACATACTTACTGTTTCCAGATTTGTTATGCTAATATGATACCACGGTTTTAAAAGCAAACCTTTGTATTCTATATCATCAATTTTAAGATAACCACTTGCTACAAGAAGACTCCATATTGCATTTTTACTTTTATCAAGCTGATTAAAAACTATCTGGTCATCAAATGTAACTTCTATACTTTCTCTTTTTAACAATAATTCCATCAATTCCTTAATTTCCGGAACTGATTTTTTTATCAAATGATTTATCAGTGAATTTGAACTCGTATCTGCCCAATAGGTATCTATTTTTTTATTTTCCAAGAAATTTATTATTGACCACGGATTATAAATGTCTCTTTGACTACCAAACGTAAAACCATCATACCATTCTTTTACTATTTGTTTCTTATCCGACAAATTAAAATCATCTAATGCCAAAAAGACTTCCTCTTCTGAAAAACCAAATGTATCTGAATATTCATCACTTTCAACTGTTATCACTTTTAAATTATTTAAATCAGAAAAAATACTTTCTTTAGATACCCTCGTTATACCTGTTATGACTGCCCTCTCCAAATACAAATTAGATTTAAATGTCGCATTGAAAAAGCTTCTTGTAAATGAAACAAGTTCCTCCAAATATCCGTTTACATATGCTTCCTGCATCGGTGTGTCATATTCGTCAAGAAGAATAATAACATTTTTTCCATAATATCTGCTAAGATAATTTGACAGACTTGCTATTGCCTCCTGTGCAGTTACATCATCCATGCCATATGTTATGTTTTTAAGATTATTTTTTTCTGCATCCGCTAAGCCATCCCAATCTTTGAGAAAAATATATTTTTGAATTTCATCGCATATAATTCTCTTAATTCCTGCTATGGCATCTTTATACGTATTCTGTTTTATCTTAGCAAAACTCAGAAATATAACCGGATATGTTCCCTGAATTTCACGATATTTTTCTTCCTTCCAAATGTCTAATCCTTCAAACAAGTCTCCCCTGTCCTTGTACTCATTTGAAAAAAAACATTTAAGCATATCCATGTTTAGCGTCTTACCAAATCGGCGCGGTCTTGTTATCAGTGTTACATCATCCTGATTTTCCCACCATTCTTTTATAAACATTGTTTTGTCTATATAAAATAAATTGTTTTCTATTATCCTGTCATACCTTTGTTTTCCGATTCCTATAACTTTTGGCATCTGCACACCTCCATTAAATTTCCCCCACAACTACTTTGCACTTTTTCTTACAAAAACTAATTCCGTAAATCATAATGTCATGTCTATCGTCATTTTTCAAATACTCATCATATCTTCTATCTCTAATCTGAGCGATTGCTTTTTCACAAGCTTTATCCATACCTGAAAATGTTTTTGCATGCTTAAGTTCAACAATAATACCTGCATCAATGTCCTCTGTCTCAACTATAATGTCCGCAAAGCCATCCCCGGCTTCAACATTTGATTTTACAAGCCAGTCGGAGTTTCCCGCCAAAAGTCCTACCAAAAATGTATGGTAAGAACTTTCCTTTTCCTCGTCCCTTGCTTTTGTGTCAAAAACACTGATGGAATTGCTAAGTGTTTTGTTCAGATAATTCTCAACCGCCTTTGTATCACCCGTATCAAATGCTTTCCAAAACTTTTTTAACTGCTCTGTGTTGCTCATCACTGTTTTCTTAAACCATTCCTGTATCTGGAGTTTGTAAACCTCTCTTACTTCCTTATTTGGTATGACAAGTTTATATTCACCTCTTTCAGTCATTCCTGACTGTGTCAAATATCCGGTTGTAAATAATACGCTCCACAAATTGTCGATACTATTATCTATCTCATCATATGTTAATTCAAGACTAATCGATTTCTCAATTGTTTCCCCTGAAACCAGACGCTCAATTTCATCCCTTGTCGTTTTATTTGCTTTATCAATAAATCGTTTGACAAGTCCGTTTCCACTTGTATTTATCCAATATGACTGCGGTTTTGCATTTGGCTCCCCACAAAGTCTGTCCACATGATTTATAACATCCCACGGGCAATACACATCAACATCCCCAAAATGATATCCATCATACCACTCTTTTGTCTCTGACATATGTTCTTCCATGCCATATGATTTTAAAAGCTTTTGTACTTCCGCATCAGTAAAACCAAACTGCTCATCAAAACGCGTATCAGTAATTGAAAGCACTTTAAAATTATTTAGTCCAGTAAAAATACTTTCTTTTGAAACACGTAGACATCCTGTCAAAACAGCAAATTTCAAAAAATCGTTAGTTTTAAGCGCATCACCAAACACCGCTCGTATAAGTGATACCATTTCCATATAATAGCCATTTTGAAAAGCCTTATCTAAGGGCACATCATATTCATCTATAATTATTATAGTCTTTTTGCCATAATGTTTGTAAAGAAATTCAGATAACGTTTTTAATGATGACGCAAGAATATCTGTATCCATTGAATATCTGCCATTATCTAAACGAATAAGTGCCTTATATCTTTCCTTTTCATTGACAGTTAATTTATCACTGTCTTCTAAGAAATAAAATCTTTCCGCTTCCCTGCCAATAATTTCAACAAATCTATATAATGCTGTTTCAAATGTAATCCCCTCAACATTTTTAAGTGAAATAAATATAACCGGAAATTTTCCCATATATTCTTCGCAAATCTTTTTATTCTTTTTTATATATAGTCCGTCAAATAATGATTCATCCGTTCCAATTTCAAAAAAATAACGCAGCATACTCATATTTAAAGTTTTTCCAAATCGTCTTGGTCTGGTGAAAAGATTTACTTCTCCCCAACTGTCAAGAAGCTGCTCCAACAATTTTGTCTTATCAATATAGTAAAACTTATCATGTCTTATTTTTTTAAAATCATCCACTCCAACCGGCAGTTTTAAATTTTTTCCCATCATTTATTCCTCCATAAATCCCTATATATAAATTCCCACAACATACAAAGTTAATGTTTTATATAAGACAAAAATTTCTATGCTTTTACACATTATATTAACACATAAAATCTAGTCATATTTTAACATTTCATAAAGGTTGGGTCAAAAGGTATTTTGCCCCAATTCCATAACCACTTTACACTACTCTTTAAAACACAGACAGGAGTATGTCACCATTTCAACATACTCCTGCCATGATTTATATATTTAATTTAACGCCTTACCATACTACAAAATGCAGCCATCGTATAAAAACCTGCTTTTATTTTTTCATACTATCTTGCACACTTATATTGAAGGTCTTCCCATCTCCTGTCTACCTCTGCCTGGAACTGGGCTATCAAATCTTCATTTCCTTTTTTGAAAAGATGTTTAAATCTTCCCTGCTCTCTCAAGAAGTCTTCTATAGGAAGTTTTTTCTTTGGTTCATACGAAAGTATCCACTTGCCGTGGTCTACTTCAAAGAGTGGCCAATAGCATGTTTCTACGGCAAGTTTACAGATTTTCATTATCTCTGATGCATCATATCTCCATCCTCTTGGACATGGTGTCATGATATTGAGGAAACTTGCTCCCTCCGTATAGATTGCTTTTTCCGCTTTTCTGTGAATATCTTTAAAATCCTGTAATAATGTTGTCTGTGCAACATACGGAACATCATGGTCTGCGATAATGCTTGCCAGATCTTTACGATTCTGCATTTTACCGTTTGACTGCTTTCCTACAGGTGTTGTTGTTGTATCTGCATACATTGGTGTTGCTGACGAACGCTGGATACCTGTGTTCATATATGCACCGTTATCGTAACATACATATACCATATCGTGTCCTCTCTCCATTGCTCCGGAGAGTGACTGGAATCCAATATCATATGTTCCGCCGTCACCGCCAAATGTGATAAATTTAAATGTTTCGTCCTTAGGAAGTTTTCCTCTCTTTTTGAGTGCCTTGTACGCTGTCTCAACACCGCTGAGTGTTGCTCCTGCATTTTCAAACGCATTGTGTATATAACTGTCTTCCCATGCCGTATATGGATACATGAATGAAGATACCTCAAGACATCCTGTTGCATTTCCTATAACTGCATGATCTCCTTCATGAAGTCCACGAAGTACGGCACGAACTGCTATTGTCGCACCACATCCTGCACACATACGATGTCCCGGTGCAAGACGCTCTGGTTTATTCATCATTGTTTTTAAACTGTAATCGCTCATTATGGCCTCCTATTATTTGCGTAATCCGATATATTGATACTGCTCTACTTTCTTTCCGTTCTCTACTGCTTCTTCAAGTTCTGCAAATATATCATATACTTCATTTACCGTGAAATCCCTTCCTGCAAGACCATAAATATAATTTACGGCTTCAATCATTACCTTACTTCTGTAAAGTCCTGCTGTTACTTCACTTCCAAGAGGTCCACCGTTTCCGTTGTAACTTTCACAGCGGTCCATAATTGCTACTGCCTTACATCCTTTAAGTACCTCGGCAATCTCTTCTGCCGGGAACGGACGGAATACTCTGAGTTTTAATACTCCGACTTTCTTTCCCTGCTCACGAAGATGGTCAACTGCCTCTTTTGCTGTTCCTGCTGCGGAACCCATTATAAGCATAATATAATCGGCATCTTCTGTTTTATATTCTTCAAAAAGACCATACTCTCTGCCTGAAATTTCTTTGAATTTCTTTGCGACCTCGAGAATAACTTCTTTTGCATTCTCCAATGCTGTCTCCTGATTTTTCTTTGCTTCCATAGCATAATTTGTCACTGAATAAGGACCTACTGCTATAGGCTTACCCGGATTTAAAAGAAATTCCTCAGGCTCATATTCTCCAACAAACTCTTTTACAAGTTTGTCTTCCATCAGTTCAATATTTTCAACTGCATGGCTTGTGATAAAACCATCCTGACAAATCATTATAGGCAGATGTACCCTTTTATCTTCTGCAATAGGATATGCCTGAATAAAATTGTCGTATGCTTCCTGATTGTTTTCTGCATATATCTGAATCCATCCTGTATCTCTTGCACCCATACCGTCTGAATGGTCACAGTTAATATTTATAGGACCTGAAAGTGTACGGTTTACAAGTGTAAGTGCAAGCGGAAGTCTATTTGATGCCGCAAGAAGAAGTTCTTCCCACATAAGTGCAAGTCCTGCTGATGATGTTGCAGTAAGACTTCTTGCTCCTGCTGCCTCTGCTCCTATTGCCGCACTCATTGATGAATGTTCACTCTCTACAGGAATAAACTCTGTATCCATCTCTCCGTTTGCAATATATGTAGATACCATCTGTGGTATTTCTGTTGAAGGTGTAATCGGAAATGCCGGCATAACATCCGGGTTTACCTGACGAATAGCATATGATACTGCCTCGTTTCCTGACATACGTTCTTTAATAGCCATTATTCCACTCCCTCCTTCATCTCAATTGCTCCAAACGGACAGACTTTTACACAAATTCCACAGCCCTTGCAATGGTCATAATCAAAGTCAAGTCTTTTTCCGTCAACTACCGGAATACTTACATCCGGACAGACAGGTGCACAGAGTAAGCACTGTTTACATAAATCTTCCTTAAATATAGGTGTATTTGTTCTCCACTCTCCGGTATTAAAAAGCTTAGAAGTTCCTCCGGCAAATACCATAAGACCTTCTGTCAGCTCATCGACAGGAGTTGTCTCATTTATCTTTGTTATATCGGTTCTCATTTTTTTCTCCAATCATTTTATATATAATAATGAAATAATTATGCCTTTTGAAAAGTTGTGCCCTGCACTTTTAATGCAGAGCACCGTACGAAAAATCAGTTTGGCTACTGTTTTTCAAGCGCCACCTCACGTGGCTTAGGACAACTTATTTTTGGCATTTATTTCTTGTCAGCTTTTAATCTAATCTAACATTATTTTTGATATTGTGGTCACAGATTGCTCTATTGCTATCTGCTTTTGACCCTTGCATCATTTTTTTTACACTATGCACTCATGCTCATGTCTTTATCAATATCTTCTGCAAGTGTATCGAATGTCATTTCAAGTGCTTCCATATTACCGTCAATAACTTCCGGTTTCTTAGCAAATTTATGCTGATATGAAGCTCTCATTTCTCTGATAAATGTATCTCTTGGCATAACATTGCTTACTGCTACAACTGCTGCAAGCATTGGTGAGTTAGGAAAATTCTTTCCAAGTGTCTTTACTGAGATATGTCTGGCATCTACAGTATAAACTCTTCCCTCATATCCCTTGAGTTTATCTTTAATTTCATCTCTTGACTTTGGTGTATTGATAACAATTGCACCGTCTTTTTTAAGACCTGCTGTGACATCTACAGAATCAAGAAGTGTCTCATCAACAACAACCACATAATCCGGTGTGTATATATTTGAATGAATACGGATTTTATCTTCACTAATTCGATTGTAGGCTGTAATAGGTGCTCCCATACGCTCAGGACCATACTCAGGAAATCCCTGAACATACTGTCCTGTCTTAAATGCAACATCTGCAAGAAGTAAAGCTGCTGTCTTTGCTCCCTGACCACCACGACCATGCCATCTTATTTCGATTCCGTTATTCATGTTAATCCTCCATTTTTTCTTTAGATGAATTTGTTTCACCTTAATAATGTTTTTTTCTCAACTGCAAGTACCATTATAACCCCATAAAAAAAAAAGTAAATACCTTCCATTCAATTTTTTTCATTTTATTGATGAAAGATATTCACTTAAAATATTTTTAGTTTTTTATATTTTAAAACAATACGCCTGCACTGCCATGAATTTTTGGATAATCCGCTATAACTTTTTGTTCTGTTACAAATCTTCTTTTAAAATCATCTCATATATAACCTTTGCGACACCATCCTCGTCATTAGAAACAGTTATATAATCCGCAGCCGCTTTTACCTCTTCCTGCGCATTCGCCATTGCAACACCGACACCTGCATATTTTATCATTGATATGTCATTAAATCCGTCACCACAGGCTATCATATTTTCTCTTGAACTGCCAATAATTTCACAAAGATGTTCTAAAGAAGCCGCCTTGTCAATTCCATTTGGTGTAATCTCAATAAAAAACGGCTCCGAACGCGAAACATTTATCCTGTCGCCAAATTTTTCTATAAATGCCTGCTCTTTCTCAGGAGCAACTTCCGGTTCTGCCGTACCCAGACACTTGTTAAGTGGAAAATCTATATACTCTGCAATATTCTTTTTATATGAAACAGGCAGATGGTTTATCCTTGCCTCAAGGTCGATATACTTGTCAGGTCTGTCCGCCGCTATTATTCCTGTTTTATCATAGGAAATAAAGCCGATATTTAATTCCTCCGCCAATTTAAAAAGTTCAGGAACAATATCTTTTGGAAGTGTCTGCTGATAAATCACCTCTCCACTGCCACAATCGGTAATCTGCCCCCCATTAAATGACGCAATAAAGCCGCCAAATTTTTCAAGTTTAAGCTTCTTTGCAATAGGCAGAGCCCCTGGCGTCGGTCTTCCCGTCGCAATCACAACCTTATGTCCATGTTCCTGCATCCTGAAAACAGCCTCCAGCGTCTTATCCGTAATTTCCTTCTGCGAATTTGTTAACGTTCCGTCTAAATCAAGAACAAGAACCTTTTTATCTTTTCCTATTTTGTTACTCATTATTTATTACTCCTTTACGCAAATTGACTATTATAAAGATTATAATAAAATCCCTTTCTCTCAAGCAGTTCATCATGATTTCCCTGCTCTATTATATTTCCATCTTTCATAACAAGGATAATATCCGCATTCTGTATTGTTGAAAGCCTGTGTGCAACTATGAAGCTTGTTCTTCCCTCCATAAGCTTTCCGAATGCATTCTGAATTTTTATCTCAGTTCTGGTATCTATAGAAGATGTTGCCTCGTCAAGTATAAGCATAGGCGGTTTCAAAAGCATTACTCTTGTTATACAAAGAAGCTGTTTCTGACCCTGTGACAAAGTATCTCTGTCTTCTTTTATTACAGTATCATATCCGTTTGGAAGTCTCTTAATAAAACTGTGCGCATGCGTTGCCTTTGCCGCCTCTATCACTTCCTCTTTTGTTGCATCAGGTTTTCCCATAACAATATTTTCAAATATTGTACCGTCTTTAAGCCATGTCTCCTGAAGCACCATTCCTATATTTTTTCTAAGACTCGCTCTTGTAAGATGTCTTATGTCTGTTCCGTCTACTTTTATACTTCCCTGATTTACATCATAAAATCTCATCAAAAGATTGATAAGTGTTGTCTTTCCGCATCCTGTAGGGCCTACTATCGCAACTCTCTGTCCCGGTTTTACATTAAGATTAAAGTCTGTGATAAGTTTCTTTTCCTCAACATATGAGAAATACACGCTTGAAAGTTCCACTTCTCCTTTTACGTCTGAGAGTTCCACGGCGTCACTGTCTTCCGGTATCTGCGGTTCTTCATCAATAAGTTCAAGAACTCTCGCCGCACATGCAATGGCATTCTGAAGTTCTGTTACAACGCCCGAAATCTCATTGAACGGTTTCGTATACTGATTTGCATAACCTAAAAAGCATGAAAGCATTCCAACTGAAAGGTATCCGTTCAATGCAAAAAACGCTCCTGTTACTCCTACTCCGGCATATACGATATTGTTTACAAATCTTGTCGCAGGATTTGTTATTGAAGAAAAGAATGTTGCCTGAAGCGAATATTTCTGAAGTCTCTTATTTATATCATCAAATTTTTCAAGTGCCTCTTTTTCGTGTCCGTATGCCTGGACAACTTTCTGGTTTCCAACCATTTCATCAATAAGTGCCGTCTGTTCACCCCTTGTCGCTGACTGCAGCTTAAACATTGTATATGTCCTTTTAGCAATGAAGCTTGCCACAAAAAACGATAACGGTGTCACTATTACAACAACAAGTGTTATACAGACATTGAGACTTAACATAAATACGAGTGTACCAAGTATCGTAAGTACTCCTGTAAAAGCCTGTGTAAATCCCATTAAAAGTCCATCTGCGAACTGGTCGGCATCGGCAATTACCCTGCTCACCACATCACCCGACGGATGTCCGTCTATATATTTTAACGGAAGTATCTGTATTTTCTCAAATGCATCTTTTCTAATATCCCTTACGACATTGTAAGTAATTTTATTATTGCAGATATTCATAAGCCACTGTGCAAGTGCGGTAAACGCTATTATTACAATCATCTTTTTTAAGATAACCATAAGACCTGCAAATTTGACAGAACTTTTTCCAAGCATCAGGTCAACCGCATCACCTGTAAGTATTGGAAGATAAAGCGTAAGTACAACGGTAACTGCTGCCAATATAAGCGAAAAAGCTATATACATATTATACTTTTTTGTATATTTTAATACACGTTTTATTGTTTCCCACTGTGTCCTTTTCTTTTCCATTATGCTGTCACCTCCCCTTCTGCTTTCTTATCCTTAAACTGTGACATATATATTTCATTATAGACTTCACACGTTTTTAAAAGTTCATCATGCGTTCCCTTGCCGACTATCTTTCCATCATCCAGTACAAGTATCATATCCGCATGCTGAATTGATGATGTTCTCTGAGATACAATAAATGTTGTCGGCCTATATCCGAGCTGTTTAAGGGATTTTCTAAGTTTTGCGTCAGTTGCAAAATCAAGTGCAGATGCACTGTCATCCAATATAAGAACCTTCGGCTTTCTTACCAATGCCCTTGCAATCGTAAATCTCTGTTTCTGACCTCCTGAAAGATTTCGTCCATTCTGCTCAAGCATATAGTCAAGACCACCTTCTTTGCCTGCAACTACTTCTGCTGCCTGTGCATTTTCAAGAGCAAAATTTATCTCTTCATCAGATGCCTGGTCGTTGCCCCACTTCATATTGTCTCTTATGCTTCCCTTAAACAATACAGCTTTCTGCATTACTATTCCGACAAGATTTCTTACCTCTCTCACTTTGTAATCTTTTACATTCTTTCCGTCAATATTTACACTTCCAGAAGTTGCGTCATAAAATCTCGGTATAAGATTTACAAGCGAAGATTTTCCTGAACCTGTTCCTCCAATGATACCGATTGTAGCACCTGCCGGTGCCGTAAATGATATATTTGAAAGTGATTTGTCACCTGCTTCTTTATATGTCAAATCTACATTGTCAAAGACAACCTCTGCACCTTGGAAATCATTTTCATGCTCACTTACCGGTGCATTCTCTGTATCTTTTAGACTATTTCCAGTTTCTCCTGTCTGAACATTCTCTGCATCTCTGAGTCCATCTTCAATTTCGCCCGTCTGTGCATCATCCGTGATAGATGGCTTCATCTCAAATACACTCTGGATACGCTTTCCGCATGCAACAGCCTTTGTCGAAACTACAATAGTGTTCGCAAGTTTTATAAGCTCAACAAGAATCTGCGACATATAATTTACAAGTGCTATAACCATTCCCTGTGTAAGCCTGCCGCCATCGACCCTTATAGCTCCAACATAGAGAAGCACTACAAGAGCTGCATTCAAAAGAACATATGTCATCGGATTTGTGAGCGCCGCTATTTTTCCGACAAGAAGCTGCATATTTGTAAGTGTCTGATTTTCATTATTAAAATCAACCTTTTCTGCTTCTTCCTTATCAAAAGCTCTTATTACACGCACACCTGTAAGATTCTGTCTTGTTCTTCCAAGAATCTTGTCAAGACATGCCTGAACTTTTCTGTAAAGCGGCATGCTTATAACCATTATTCCAAGAACAACAATTGCAAGAAGCGGAATAACGACAGCAAATACTATAGCCGCCTTCACATCAACCGTAAATGCCATAACCGCCGCCCCAAATACAATAAACGGCGAGCGTAAAAACAGTCTTAACGCCAGATTGACACCTGACTGCATCTGATTTATGTCACTTGTCATTCTTGTAATCAGCGTTGAGATACCAACCGTATCCATCTCCGTAAAAGAAAGTGACTCGATATGTTTAAAAAGTCCGTGTCTCAAGTTTGTTGCAAAGCCAACAGCAGCTTTTGCCGCAAAATACTGTGCCGTAATAGAACTTAAAAGTCCAACAGCAGCTAAAATCACAAGAATCCCACCATATACAAGAATAAAATGTGAATCATTTTTTGCAATTCCATCATCTATTATCTTTGCCATGACAATTGGTACCGTAAGATCAAAACAAGCCTCTAACAGTTTGAATAAAGGACCAAGCACACACTCTTTTTGGTAGTCCTTTATATACTTCGATAGTACTTTCATGTTGTCCTCCATTTTTTTAATTTATTCTAAAACATTTTCTGTTTTATATGTCACATAACCCTCATAATAGTAGCTGTTATCTATTCCTTTCATATAAACATCTCTGTCATTTATTTTATCCGTAAGTGCATTTTTTAATATATATTTTATTTCGATGTCTTTTATAGGACTTCTCTCCATCGCAAGAAGATAATCGTCTTTGTCAACTTTACTCCAGTCAACAACCTGCCCAATCTCAGATTTTAATATATTATCCAGCCATATCCTGGTGCTTCGTCCATTTCCCTCCCTGAACGGATGCGCTATATTCATCTCAACATACTTTTCAATTATTTCATCAAAACTGTTCTGAGGCATTTTTTCAATATTTCTTAATGCTTCATTCAGATACATAATCGGAACAAATCTAAAATTGCCTTTTGCAAGATTTACATCCCTTATTTTTCCCGCAAAATCATAAATGTCCTCAAACAAATATTTATGAATAGAAACCAATGCTTCAAAAGAGCCCGGTTTCAATTCGTCAAAGAAATCTGATTCAAACATCATTGCCGCTTTCTTTTTGCTTATTTTTTCTTCCTGTCTGGCAAGTTCTGCTGAATCAATGATACCTAATTTATTGTTTAATGCCATAAAAAGCCACCTTTCACTTAAATAGATAAAACACAATATTATAGGGAACTTTTTTCAAATTAACAAAGTTCCCCATACGTGTGTTATATTTTGTACTAATGTCAATGATACATTACACTAGATTTTCTCGGTGGCTTTGGCCCCATATATTGATAAAAATATGTTTTCATCATTCCGTTATATATCTTACGGTTTTTATCCGCTTTTTTGCCGATATATTTTTCCGCCTGCTCATACGCAGTGATAAGATACATCGACCATGAGTCAAGACTTCTGTAAACATTTCCTATTTCTTTATAAAGCGCCGGCATCTCGTCAGGCTCGTCAAGTCTCCTGCCATACGGAGGATTTGTTATGATAAATCCGTATTTTTTGCGATGGCTTGTCTGACTTAACGGTCTCCTCTGAAAATGTACAAGATGGTCAACTTCCGCATTTCTCGCATTTTCCATAGCTGCTTTTATTGCACCGTCACTTATATCATATCCCTGTATGTCCATCTCAATATCTCTGATAATCATATCCTCAGCTTCGTTGATGGCATCATACCATTCCTTTTTAGGTATAATATGCGTCCAATCTTCTGAGATAAACGAGCGGTTCATTCCCGGTGCTATATTCGCCCCTATCATTGCCGCCTCTATCGGAAAAGTACCGCTGCCGCAAAACGGGTCAAGAAAGATTCGGTCTTTATTCCAAGGTGTGAGCATTATAAGTGCTGCCGCAAGAGTTTCCGTGATAGGTGCTTTCACCGTCGCAAGACGATAACCTCTTTTGTGAAGTGAATCACCTGACGTATCAAGTCCAACTACCACCTCATCTTTCATAAGGGTAACTCTCACCGGAAATGAAGCCCCGTCTTCCTGGAACCAGCTCACATTATATTTTGATTTGAGTCTGTCAACCATAGCCTTTTTCATAATCGACTGAATATCTGACGGACTGAACAGCTTACTTTTTATTGATGTTGCCTTTGTGACCCAGAACCTGCCGTTCTCAGGAATGTAATCTTCCCAAGGCAGTGCTTTTGTTCCCTCAAAAAGCTCATCGAATGTCGTAGCCTTGAAACTGCCTATTTTAAGCAAAATTCTTTCTGTCGTCCTCAAAAAGATATTGGCACGACAAATTGCATCCGAATCACCTGTGAAAGTCACTTTCCCATCTTCAACTTTCACTATTTCATAGCCGAGACGTATTATTTCCTTTTTTAAAACTGCCTCCAGTCCGAAATGGCATGGTGCGATAAATTCATATTTTCCCATGATTTTGATTTTCTCCCTTTATTAAAAAATATCATCATCCGAAATTGAATAAAGATAATCAACAATCTGCTTTATCGACTCAACTGTTTCTCTCTGATAAACTGTTTCTTTTTCCAATTCATGAGATACATTATTTACTTCAAATGAAGTGTCAAGCAATTGATTAAAAATATTTTCAACTCCCTGAAATGCTTCTTCCTTCTTTTCTTCCTCCCCTGACTTAAGTACCGCAAGAAGTTCTCTCGCATCACTTAACAATGTTACAATACGGTCTGTTATATTGATTGAATCGAATGACATCTGTTCCAGATTCATCATTGTATTTTCCATTCTCTCCAAGACAACTTCCGTAGTATTTTCGGTCTCTTTTAACCCCATCTATATTACCTCCAACAATTCATATATGCTCTTAACTCCTACAAGCTTCATCCCTTTTAATTGCTCGCTGTCAATATTTAAACTGTCACAATTTACTTTTGGCATAATGCACCTGTCAAATCCAAGCTTAGCAGCCTCAATAACTCTCTGCTCTGCCTGATTTACGGCTCTGACCTCACCTACAAGTCCTACCTCACCAAAACATATCGTTTTGCTGTCGATAGCAATATTTTTATAACTCGAAAGCACCGCCAGAACGATACCCATGTCTAGTGCCGGTTCGTTTATCCTCATGCCGCCGGCAACATTTATGTATGCATCACAATCGCCAAGATGCAATCCTATTCTTTTTTCTATAACTGCCATTAGAAGATTTACTCTGTTATAATCAGTACCCGCTGATGTTCTTCTCGGCATATTAAAATTGGTACGGCATACAAGTGCCTGTACCTCAACAAGTATCGGTCTGGTTCCCTCTATCGAACATGCCACGACCGAACCGGCTTCATTTTCGGGCTTACCCTGAAGCATATATTCTGAGGGATTCGCTACCTCCCTGAGACCGTCTGAGCGCATCTCAAAAACGCCAATCTCATTTGTGGAACCGAATCTGTTCTTTACACCTCTTAGAAATCTAAATGATGCACCGCCGTCTCCCTCAAAATAAAGTACGGTATCTACCATGTGTTCAAGCACTCTCGGTCCTGCCACAACGCCTTCCTTTGTCACATGACCGACTATAAAGACAGATATATGAAGCCCCTTTGCAATTCTCATAAGAATACTGGTTGCCTCTCTTACCTGGCTTACACTTCCCGGTGCTGAACCTACATCTTCCCTGTACATGGTCTGTATTGAATCTATAATCACAACATCCGGCATCATTTTACTGATGCTTTCCGATATAATATCCAAATCTGTTTCGCACAAAATAGACAAATCCTTTTTAAAACTTCCAAGTCTTTGTGCTCTCATCTTAATCTGTCTGAGAGATTCCTCTCCTGAGACATACAAAACATTTTTCCCCTCATTAGAAAGGTTCCGGCACATCTGAAGTAAAAGCGTTGACTTTCCTATACCCGGATCTCCACCAACAAGTATAAGCGAACCAACTACAATTCCTCCGCCTAATACCCTGTCCATCTCTGAAATTTGTGTACTTATTCTGTTTTCATCATCTGTGGTAACTTTAGACAGCAATGTCGGAACTGCTTCTTTTTTATTAGCAGAGACGGTACCGGAAGTCACTCCCGGTACCGCCTTTGCAACGGGTTCTTCAACAAATGAATCCCATTCGTGGCATGCCGGACACTGACCGAGCCACTTTGATGATTCATATCCACACTGCTTACAGAAAAAAACCGTTTTATTTTTAGATTTTGCCATATTTTTCCTCATTCTTACACAACTTCTTTGCACATGGCATGTTTGTGCAAAGCACAAATCTTATAAATGAAAATTCTGCTCTTCACATTTATTAAAGTTATTAATATTTAACAATCTGAATATCAGTTTTCTTTTCAGGCTCTATCTCTATACTGATACTTATCTTTCCTGCAAGATTTGTCTTCATTTTACCGATATTTGTTCCATCAACAAATACTTTATACTCTGTATCCGGCTCAAGTTCAACCGTTATAGAACAATCTTCCCATCCTTCTACCTGAAAGTTCATCTCATTCTCAGTAGTTTTCATCTCGGTAACAGTAGTTCCCGGTACTGACTCATAAACAAACATTCCGTTTTTTTCAAGCTTCGTGATTTCTTTAAAAGTTTTTACTTTGTATAAATCTCCCTCGTATTCAAAATCAGATAACTTCTGCTTAGTGTCAAACTCATAATTTCCAAAGCTTAATGTTCCGTCACTTTCTTTGCGAATCAATTCCTTTATAACAGCCATGATTTCTCCTCCTATGTTTTTTAATTTGACGAAGTATTTTTCTGCTGCCGGTTGTATTTTTTACTAAAAGCAGCCGAATTCTGCCCTCTTATTCAGTACTCATAAGTGGGACTTTTATTTATCTTTAGAATATCACATATTGTCACATTTTGCAAAAAATAAGTAAAATTTTTCTGCATTTTTCAGCAATTTTTTTACTGTTCTTTTTACTTTACAGCTATTGTAATTTTCTTCGCATCTTTATCGTAATCAACCACAACATCATCCCCTGCTTTTATCTCGTCTGAAAGAAGCTTATCTGCAAGAAGATCCTCTATCTGCGTCTGTATTGCTCTCCTTATCGGTCTTGCTCCATAGTTTTTGTCAAAACCGCTCTCTGCTATATGCTCTATTGCCGATTCGGAAACATCAAGTTTTATATGCATCTGCGCATTTGTTCTCTTGTCAAGGCTCTTCAAAAAGATTTTTACTATCTCTTTCAAATCATCCTTAGTAAGCATATGGAATACCAGAACTTCATCAATTCTGTTGATAAACTCCGGTTTAAAAATTCTCTTAACTTCTTCCATAACACTGTCTTTCATCTTATTGTAATCGGCTTCTTCACTTTCATCCGTTCCAAAGCCAAGATGTTTAGGTGCAACTATTCTCTGCGCACCGGCGTTGGATGTCATTATGATAATGGTATTCTTAAAGCTAATCTTTCTTCCCTGTGCATCTGTCACATGACCGTCCTCAAGAATCTGAAGCAGAATGTTAAATACATCAGGATGTGCCTTTTCAATCTCATCAAAAAGTATAACGGAATACGGATGTCTCCTTACCTTTTCACTGAGCTGGCCGCCCTCTTCATATCCGACATATCCCGGAGGTGAACCAATCATTTTTGAAACGCTGTGTTTCTCCATGTACTCGGACATATCAACTCTGATAATCTCATTTTCCTTGCCAAATACAGCTTCGGCAAGTGCCTTTGAAAGTTCTGTTTTTCCTACTCCTGTAGGTCCTAAAAATAGAAATGAACCTATAGGTCTGTCAGGGTCTTTAAGTCCTACCCTGCCTCTTCGTACTGCCTTTGAAACTGCCTCTACCGCTTCTTTTTGTCCAACTACTCTCTCATGTAAAATCTGTTCAAGCTTCTTAAGTCTTTCAGTTTCTGCCTCCTGAAGCTTCTGAACCGGAATTTTTGTCCAATCTGCGATAACTGCCGCAATGTCATTGTCATCAACACATATGCTCTGTTTCTTCCGCTCGTTTTCAATTTTTTTGTGTATGCTGTCAATCTTTTCAGCAGCTTCTGCCTGTCTCTTTTTTAATTCTCCTGCAAGCTTGTAATCTTCACTGCGTATGGCATCTTCCTTTTCTTTTTCCCACTTTAATATATTTTCCTCAAGTTCTCTGAGTTCAGGTGTAGCAAGATACTTGCTTAAACTTACTCTCGCACATGCCTCGTCAATCACATCGATGGCCTTATCGGGAAGAAATCTGTCATTGACATAACGCTCTGACATTTTGACTGCTGATACTACAGCACTGTCACTTATCTCTACACCGTGATGCTCCTCATATCGCTCTTTGAGTCCGTATAATATAGCAATTGTTTCCTCGGTGTCAGGTTCATTTACATCAACCGGCTGAAAACGACGCTCCAATGCCGCATCTTTTTCTATATATTTGCGGTACTCTTCTAAAGTTGTAGCACCTATAAGCTGCAACTCGCCTCTGGCAAGTGAAGGCTTTAATATGTTGGCAGCATCCAATGCGCCCTCTGCCCCACCTGCGCCAATGATTGTGTGTATCTCATCAATAAAAAGAAGAACATTTCCTGACTGTGTAACCTCTTTTATTGCCCTTTTTATTCTCTCTTCAAACTCACCTCTGTATTTTGAACCTGCAACCATACCTGAAAGGTCAAGTGTGAGAACTTTCTTATCCTTTATAATATCAGGTACATCACCAACGGCTATCTTTTGTGCAAGCCCTTCAACTACAGCTGTCTTACCTACTCCCGGTTCTCCAACAAGACATGGATTGTTCTTTGTCCTTCTGCTTAATATTTCTATAAGTCTTGTAATCTCACGGTCTCTTCCTATAACTGGGTCAAGTCTGCCCTCTTTAGCATACTCTGTGAGATTTCTGCTGTACTGGTCAAGAACAGGAGTCGCAGATTTTCCTCTTCTGCCCTTCTGCATCATATATTCATTTTTGGCACTGTTGACATCCTGACCTGTTGCCGTAAGTAAATCCACATAAAGCTTTTGAACATTTATTCCTCTTGTATTAAGCAGTCTTACCCCAAGACAGTCTGTCTCTTTCAATAATGCTATAAGCAGATGCTCTGTTCCTGCCTGGCTTGCGCCAAGTCTCTCGGCTTCACTTATGCTGTTCTCAATAATTTTCTTTGCTCTCGGTGTATACTGAGGTCTGTCTGCCACCGCTACATTTCCGTCAGCCTCAAGCATTTCCTCTATAAGAATGCTCAGTTTTTCTTCCTCAACGCCGTTTTCGCGCATTACTTCAGATGCAACACCCTTAGTCTTTACAAGAGCAATAAGCAGATGCTCTGTTCCAACATAATTGTGTCCGAATGATTTTGCAACATTTAACGAATTATCAAGTGCTTTTGACGCACTTTTCGTAAACTTGTTTCGCATATATTCAAAAATCCTCCATTTTATTTAATCTCTTTTCCAATAATGAGTGACATTGCTTTCCTCTTCTTCAAACAAATTCTCCTGAACCGGATTTTCATTTTCTTTTACATCTTCACTCTCAACTGTCTCTTTGTATGAAAATTCATGTTCTGCCACTTCTTTTTCTATCTCGGTCTGCCCGACTTTTTCAGGTACTTTCCCACTATTACCAAAATCATCATACATATCTATAATATTATTATTTTCACGATAATGCAAATAGATTGTGAGCATACCAATCAACATAAGCAGACATATTATTACCATTATTGCAACAACATACTTCATGGTTTTTATTTTAGTCTCATATATCGAGTCGGAACCTACGACTGTATTTCCCATCGAACCTTTATACCAGGATTTTACCTTATCATATTGCATAAAACTGTCGTTTTCTGTATCGTACAGATAAAACTGCGGCTCCTGCCTTCCTTTTTTACAATAAATCAATACATATGTATGATCAATATCATTTTCAGTTGCATATGCCGTTATAACATGACCGCTCAAAACAATCTCGGTTTTCCCGAATCCGGCAGGTATGATTTTTTCATCTTTTACTTCGGTAACTACATACTCATCATAGCAATGAATTGTCGTGACGCTGTTTTGGTATGTAGCTGTAACACTCTTATCTGTTTTCTTATCCGATATATCATCTGTCTTATTTTTATTATTGTTTTTCTTTGTTTTCTTCTTAGGCTTTGCAGTAGCTGCTGCCGTCGGAACTACAGTTGCCTGTGGACTTTCCACATCCGGAGTTTCAGGAGGTTGCCGCATGTCTTTCTTATCTCCGTCTTTTGGCGGCTGTGGCTTTGCAGTAGATTTAACGTCAGGCTTTTTTGCTGCCTTTGCAGTCTTTTTTACCATAATATTTAATGTATCGGATGATACCGACATCTTTGACGAATCCTCCGAACTGTAAACCGCACACGGCTGTTTAAGTTCTATCGAGGTAGAACCTGTCTTTCTTGCAACAAATTTCACCGAATACTTTAATGTATTTACTCCGCTTTCTCTTCCCGTGTCTGATATTTGGAATTTATCATCATTTCCGTTTGCAACACTTCCACCCGTAATATATTGAAGGACTCTGCTGTCATATGTAAAGTATCCTTCAAAACCACTCATTGTATCAGAAGAATTCACCGTAATAATCACATATACAATATCACCTTTTACAACCTGTTTTTCTGATGACTGAATTGATACTTCGGCACTTGATGCACTCGCATTATAGCTTTTTATGCTCCATAAAAGCACAAATGTAAAAAGCATACATGTATATTTTAATACCTTTTTTAAATAGAAATCACTTTGCAATTATCTTCCTCCCTTTACAAGGTACAACATCATTTTCTGGTAACGACAATTTTATATTTTCTGGTATTTCCGCTTTCAGATTTGACTTTTACATAAAATGTGTTTTCTCCAACTACCAGATTTTTAACTCCTGTTCCTGTCAGGGTTGAATACTTACTTACCTTTGTCGCACAAATTTTTACACTTGCAACGCTGTTGTTCACGGTAAGAGTATAAGTTTTTGTACCATTATCGCCAAGTACAAATTTGGAATCAAATGCATAACCTTTTATATAGAGTGTCTTTAAATAGTTATTTGGATTTTTTCCGCCTGAAGGCACATCACAAGGTTTATCCGGCATTTTTTCATACACGGGTATCGAAAATACCATCGGCATTTTTTTGTCTATTGCACCGTAAGCTGCTACTGTCTTAGTTGCTTCATTGTTAGGCGCCTCTATATTTCCCATATACTGATGATTATATCTGTTTTTTGAAGTTACATTAAATTTTTCAAGATATAATGTATTCTGTCCTATATTTATATAATTTTTTCCGATATACTGCGCACCGCCTACTATCGACTTGTATCTGTTATTCCATGGGCGAAGATATGTACTTCCTGTTTTTGCCCATTTTAGTCCGTTCGCAACGGCACCTCCCGCAACAACACTGTTATTTGCACCGATATTGTAGAAATTATATATACCCTTATATCCCGCTACCGTACCTGATACGGAATTACTCATTTTTGTAGAGCTTACAACAACTTCCTGTTTTACCCTTGATGCAAGATGGTACGGGCTGACTTTTGATTTTTTTGCTGCCGTCATAAATGTCTTTGAATATTTGACACTGACACTCTTTCCGTTGCTCGTATATTTATATTTCTTATTGTGCATCGGTGTATTATTTAAAATATTTTCAACACCGCTCTTTGTCTGACTGTCACTTTGATACTCAAGACTTTCAAACTGAAAAATCCCTCTCTCATCAAGGAAATTTCTCGGGTCCATATAATATTTGACTGCCTTTTTTGATGCCGTAACCCATGTACTTCCATCGTAAGGTATGTACTTGTCAGTTTTCCAGTTATATGCTTTTGACGCTGTAGACTTCCATGCATATGATTTATTTACACTAAGCAGATTTAATCCTACTTTCGATTCATTTTTTATGACATCCGACCATTTAAGCCCTGTCTTATACGGCTTAAAATGCCAATACGGATATTTTTCATGAAGATTGGCAAGCTCTGTTATATAATCATCCGGAAAGCCTGCTTTCTTCAAACTTTTTTTAAATTCTGCTGTCGTTTCAGGTTCACTTGACGGTGTCTGTGTCTCCTCCGGTTCTTTCGTCGGTTCTTCTGTTTTCTCCGGCTTTGTTGTCTTTGTAGGTGTCTCCGTCTGTGAAGGTGTTGCAGTTGCCTTTGAAACAGCGTTTTCATCTCGTACCAGCTGAAAATAAACACTGTCTGCTTGAACATAACCTTTATATGTAGTTTTTGCCGAGATAACCTTTATATAAAAATATTTTTTTTCATTAAAAAATTTCTGTGATGTTATGACAAACTGCGCTCCTTTTTGTATGAGCACTAATTTTCCCGATGAATTTAAAACAGCAGTCCTTTTTGAAGGATTCGCATATAAAGTCAGTGCCGTACTGCTTTTTGACATTCCCGGAAGTCCCGTTCCGTATGTAATATCCACCGAATCAGCTTCTATATATCCCTTATAAGTTGTGCCGTCATATTTAAATGAAGCATAATACCATCTTTTTTTCTCTGCATATTTTTCAGAATATACCCTTACTTTCCTTTTTACAGGTAGTTTTATCTTTTCTTTATCATGCTTTATATACACTTTCGCAGTATTCATGTTTTTTCTGACATATACTTCAGATACAATATATCCTGCTATGGAAGAATATGTTTTTCCTGTCTTGAATTTAAGATATTTCCTGTTTACATAACCGCTTAAATTCTTACTGTTCTGTTTAAATTTTATGTGGTACCAGCTGCCGTTTTTTCCCACGACCGTAACTCTCTGCCCGTCAGACAAAACAACTCCAGTGCCACCATATTTGAGTTTAGAATAATATGTTCCGGGACCTGTCCTGACGTTAAGATACCCTTTTACACTTACTACACCTATACCCTCTGCATGCAATTTTTCATGTCTTGCTGTCATGCCGAACATAAAAATAACAGAAAATATCATAATCACTGCAAATACATATTTTTTCTTCTTGAAAGACATTTAAACATTATCTCCTTTATTCACATTTTGGTATATTATGTATTAGGTTAAAAAGGTATTTTGCCCCTAACTGATGCCACAGACTGCTCCATTGCACCATATTATAATACATCAATGTGTCATTTCGTTGCTTATCAGTTCATAAATGTTTTCAGCTGCTCTGTATCAAATTTATAATGTGAACCACAGAACTGGCAGTTTACTTCAATCGGTTTACCGTCGTCTATCATCTCCTGCAAATCTTTCTTTCCGATACTTGCTATTGCTTTAGATACCCTCTCAACAGAACAGTTGCATTTATACTGTGTAGGTATTGTCTCAAGAATTTCTACATCCATGCCATCAAGCACATAACCTAAAATATCCTCAGGAGTCATGCCTTTGTCGAGCATATCTGTAACTGAATGAACCTCACCGAGTCGCGCCTCAAGTTTATCTATAACTTCATCATCCGTATCCGGCATAACCTGAATAATAAAACCACCCGCCTGACGCACATGATTGTCCTTATCCATAAGTACACCGAGACCAACCGAAGACGGTACCTGCTCAGATGTTGCAAAATAATATGTCAAATCTTCCGCTATCTCTCCTGATACAAGATGTGTCTGTCCGTTGTACGGTTCTCTGAGTCCAATGTCCTTTATAACATTTAAAAATCCCGGGCCAAGTGCACCTGAAACGTCAAGTTTTCCCTGTGCATTTGGAGGAAGTATTACATTTGGATTGTTTACATATCCCTTTACATCCGCATTTGAATCTGCTGTAACCGTAATTCCGCCTATAGGACCGCCACACTCAATCTGAAGTGTAAGCACATCCTTTTCACCCTTCATCATGCTTCCCATCATTGAAGCAGCAGTGAGCAGTCTGCCTATTGCAGCTGTTGCAACCGGACTTGTATTATGAATCTCTCTTGCCTTCTCAACAATATCCCTGCTTGTAACCGCAAATGCTCTAAGCTGATGGTCTGCAGCTGTTGCTCTAACTATATAATCTTTATATTCACTCATTGTTATTCTCCGTTTCTTTTCTGTTTTATTTTAGATTTTATTTTGTTTGCAAAATATTTTATTTTCAATTTTTTTCCGGTCTCTGTGCCACAAAATAAATTCTCTCACTGTCATCTTTTGCCGCATTTTCGGTAAAAGCATCATAGACCTCAAGACATGTAAGACCCGCCTTTTCAAGACAATCCTTTACTAATTTAATATCATATGCCCTCTGATGATGTATCTCTTCCGACCTCTCAAAAAGGTCATTTTCATCATCAATAAGACTGTATATCGTAAGAAGATATTCATTGATACCGGTATCTTTGTGGAATTCGTTTTCCCAGATAAAACTTGCATCCTCTCTGTTTTCCGCTATAGTCCTGCTGCCAAGTATATCATTATAAAAATGTCTTGTTTTCATATCAAAAATAAAAACACCGTTATAATCAAGGAATATTTTTATCTTCTCAAATACTTTAAGCAGCTCTTTCTCGTCCGTGATATAATTCATTCCGTCACAAACACATACCATAGCTGCGGCTGTTCCGTAAAGGTCAAGTTCACGCATATCCTGATTTAAAAACAGAATATTGTCATCCGTATATTTCTGTCTCGCCACATCCAGCATTTCATATGATATATCTATTCCAATCATGTCGTACCCGTCATCTGCAAGCAGCTTTGTCATCGTACCCGTACCACATGCAAGCTCCGTTACTATTCCCTTTTCCACTCCATACTTTATCAGCAGTTTATGAAGATAATCATGCCATTGCTCATATGGAATATTGTCCATAAACTCGTCATAAACATAGGCAAATTCTCCATATATTTCGTTCTGTTCCATAATTTCTCCATTTCCGCATATTTGCAAGCAAATCTGCTACTTGTCGGTGTTTGGCGGGTCAAACCACCAGATAGCAATTTGTATGTAAACATACATTGCTATCTGCTTTTGACCCTTGCATCATAAATAATGCTTCTATATGTTAGCATAACATGACATTATGTGCAAATCCGTATAAATCCATTTTATGATGCAATTTTCACAATCCGTGGCATTAGTTGTGTTCAAAATACATTTTGAACACAACATCATTTTATATAACTATATAATATAAAACAGAGATGTACACCATCTCTGTTTATATAAATCAATTTAATTCATCCAATGTCTTTTCGTACTCGGGCACAAACTTTTTACAGAAAATGTCAGCTTCATCACACCCAAAATTTTTTATTGCTTTATATGTTGACTCTTTTGCATGATTAAACTCCCTGTTTCCTGTCTTTTCTTCTTCTATGCACTTTATCAGTGCCGATATTTTATCTGCCGCCTTTACAAGTTTCATAACTGAAACATCATCCTTAGGCAGCAGATACTTTTCATACTCAGACACCATATCATCCGGAAGCCTGTCAAGAAGATTTCTCGCTGCCGTTTCCTCAATCTCCTTGTAAGCATCTTTTATGTCAGCATTGTAATACTTAACAGGTGTCGGCATATCTCCTGTAATAATCTCCGTACAATCATGATACAGCGCAAGCATTGCGATATGTTCCGCATCATAATCCTTATCAAGCATACAATTGCCGATAACCGCAAGTGCATGGGCAATCACGGCTGTTTCAAGAGAATGTTCACAGACATTTTCACGGAGTGAATTGCGCATCAAAGCCCATCTCTCAATGTATTTCATTCTCGATATCATAGCAAAAAATGAGTTATCACTCTTATTTTTATCACCCATACAACCGCCTCCTTATATAAATAAACTTATGACCCCGGCTAAAATACAAAACTACTTTTCAAGCATCTTCTTAATATACTGTCCCGTATAAGACTTTCTGCTCTTTGCAACCTTTTCGGGTGTTCCTTTTGCTATAACGGTTCCGCCTTTCGCACCACCCTCTGGTCCAAGGTCAATTATATAATCTGCTGTCTTAATGACATCAAGATTATGTTCTATAACTATAACCGTGTTTCCGTTTTCGGTAAGCCTTCTCAATATATCCACAAGCTTGTGTACATCTGCAAAATGAAGTCCCGTAGTAGGCTCATCAAGCACATACACTGTTTTTCCCGTGCTTCTCTTGCTAAGCTCAGTTGCAAGTTTAATTCGCTGTGCCTCTCCACCGGAAAGTGTAGTAGACGGCTGGCCAAGCTTTATATAAGAAAGTCCTACCTCATAAAGCGTCTCTATCTTTCTTCTTATAGCAGGTACTGCCTCAAAGAATGTAAGTGCTTCTTCTACTGTCATATCAAGCACATCATATATACTCTTTCCCTTATAATTTACATCAAGTGTCTCTCTGTTGTATCTCTTTCCTCCGCAAACTTCACACGGCACATACACATCCGGCAGGAAGTTCATCTCTATCTTGATAATTCCGTCACCGTGGCAGTTCTCACATCTTCCGCCTTTTACATTAAAACTAAAGCGTCCTTTCTTGTATCCTTTTGCTTTTGCATCAGGTGTAGCCGCAAACAAATCTCTTATCATATCAAACACACCTGTATATGTTGCAGGGTTTGAACGTGGTGTTCGTCCAATAGGAGACTGGTCTATATTTATAACTTTATCAAGCTGTTCAAGACCTTCTACCCCATCGCAGAGTCCCGGAATTGTCCTTGCTCTGTTCAGCTGTTTCGCCATTGATTTGTAAAGTATCTCATTGACAAGTGAACTCTTTCCTGAACCTGAAACACCGGTAACACAAGTCATTATTCCTGTTGGAAATTCAACATCAATATTTTTAAGATTGTTCTCTCTTGCACCTTTTACTTTAATCCAGCCTGTAGGCTCTTTTCTGACATCAGGAACAGGTATCTTTTTTCTGCCACTCAGATAGTCCCCTGTTATCGACTCCTTACACGCCATAATATCTTCCGCAGTTCCTGTGGCAATAACCTTTCCGCCATGTGAACCTGCTCCAGGGCCTATATCAACTATATAGTCCGCTGCAAACATAGTATCTTCATCATGCTCGACAACTATAAGTGTATTGCCGAGATTTTTTAATTTCATAAGTGCACCGAGAAGTTTGTCATTGTCCCGCTGGTGAAGTCCTATACTCGGCTCATCAAGAATATAGGCAACTCCTACAAGTCCCGAACCTATCTGTGTCGCAAGCCTGATTCGCTGTGCCTCACCACCGGAAAGACTTGCCGTATATCTCGAGAGTGAGAGATATTCAAGACCAACCTCAACAAGAAATCCAACTCTCGCTTTTATTTCTTTAAGCACAACCTTTCCGATGTTTAACTGATTCTGCGTAAGTTCAAGGTTATCAAGATAATTTTTAAGGTCTATTATGGAAAGTTCCGTAATCTGAGCAATATTTTTATCTCCAACCGTAACGGCAAGTGCCTCCGGACGAAGTCTCTTTCCTTTACATGCCTTACACGGAGTTATACGCATAAAACTTTCATATTCTTTCCTGGTGCTCTCAGATGCCGTTTCTCTGTATCTTCTCTCAACGTTTTTGATAATGCCTTCAAAAGTAACATCATAGACACCCACGCCACGCTGTCCTCTGTAATGTACCACAACACTTTTCCCATCAGTTCCGTGCATAAGCATATGTCTGATTTCTTTTGGCAGATCCTGATAAGGTGTATTAAGGTCAAATTTGTATTCCTCGGCAAGTGCATCAAGAACACATCTCGCATAGCTTGTCTTGTTTGTAACCGACTGCCATCCGTTTACAACAAGTGCCCCATCTGCAATACTTAAAGACGGATCAGGTATCATAAGTTCCTCGGCAAATTCCATCTTATATCCGATACCATGGCAGACTTCACACGCACCAAACGGATTGTTAAAAGAAAATGTTCTCGGCTCAATCTCGTCTATGCTTATGCCACAGTCCGCACACGAAAAACTCTGGCTGAACTTAAGCTGTTCTTTTCCCGGAATGTCAACAATAAGCAGTCCATCCGAAAGTCTCATAACATTTTCGATGGAATCGGTAAGTCTCTTTTCAATACCGTCCCTCACAACAAGTCTGTCAACCATAATTTCTATGTTATGTTTTTTGTTTTTTTCAAGCTTAATCTCCTCAGACAAATCATAAATATGACCGTCAACGACAACTCTTACATAACCGCTTTTTCTTGCACTTTCAAAGACCTTTACATGTTCTCCTTTTCTTCCTCTCACAACCGGCGCAAGAAGCTGCAGTCTCGTACCTGTCTCCAGTTTCATAATCTCATCACATATCTGGTCTACGGTCTGCCTTTTAATCTCCTTTCCGCACTTCGGGCAATGCGGAACTCCGACTCTGGCATATAAAAGTCTGAAATAATCATATATTTCAGTCACTGTACCGACAGTCGAACGTGGATTTCTGTTTGTGGACTTCTGGTCAATCGATATAGCCGGCGGCAGTCCCTCTATTCTTTCAACATTCGGCTTTTCCATAAGCCCAAGAAACTGTCTCGCATATGATGAAAGTGACTCCATATATCTTCTCTGCCCTTCGGCATAAATAGTATCAAAAGCAAGTGATGACTTTCCCGAACCGCTGAGTCCCGTGAGCACCACGAACTCATCTCTCGGAATATCTACATCTATATCTTTAAGATTGTGCTCTGCTGCTTTTCTAATCTTTATATATTTCTTAACTTCTTCATATTTTGCCATAAAAACCTCCGATGTTTTATCTTATCTATCTTTTTCATATCTTAACATCTATTATTCACTTTTTCAAGTACATATGTTCGCAATCCGTGGTATCATAATATTACCCAAATATATAGTTGCAGTTCTTACCTTTTTTTATTATAATAAATTACAATTATTTTAATATTATTTTGTCAGGAAAGGGCGTGAAACATGTTAAGTCGCGATACTCGTATCATTGCTGTATGCTGTGCGGCGATTGATACAAATTACAACAAACATTACATGCGGTATTTTACCGAATTTGCCGACAAATACAACTTCAAATTACTTTATTTCCGTGCTTTCAGTGACTTATACATGTCAGCCAGCGGCGGAAAACACGATATAGGTGAAAGCTGTATTTATAACCTTATAAATTATAATATTATTGATGGCATGATTATTTTATCAGAAACTATAAAATGTCCTTCTATCAGGGACAATATTATTTCACATGCAAAGCATAATAATATTCCTATAGTTTCCATAGACCACCCAATCGACGGATGCTACAACATAAACTACAACTACCGGGCTGCACTTGAAAAAATTTTATTGCATCTGTTGGAAGACCATCACTATACCAGAATCAATTTTATTGCCGGCATAAAAGGCAATCATTTTTCAGACGAACGTATTGATATTTACAAGAAAGTGCTGTCAGAGCACAACATTCCCATCGAGGAAGAACGCATAGGTTACGGTGGTTTTTGGAGTACACCTACCAAAAAGGTTATCAATGACTTTATAAACAGTGACCTTCCTATGCCACAGGCTATTGCCTGTGCAAATGATGTTATGGCTATCACCGCCTATCACTCACTTACGGAAGCCGGATATGACCTTCCGCACGATATTGCCATCACGGGATTTGACGGCATAATTCAGGCAGTTGACCATTTTCCGCCTATCACAACGGCACAGCACGACTATAAAAGTGCCGCAATAAAAGCATTTGACTTATTACAGGATATTTTTAACAACAGAGAAGTTCCTAAAGAAAACTATATAAATTCAAATGTGCTGATTGGCGGTTCATGTGGCTGTGTTCATACAAGTGCACGAAAATACAACAGTCTTGTATACAATCTGAATAATAAATTCGATGAGCAGATACATTTCAATCAAAATCAGATAAATATGTCAGCCGATTTAAACGATAACAATTCCTTTCAAGCTGTATTCGAGAAACTTATGCACTATGAAAAGAATTTTTTCAGTCATCGTTTCTGGCTTTGTATTGTCGACAATTTCCTCACGGAAGACGAAGAATTATCTGACATTCTCGACGAGAGAGTTTCAAAACGGTTTGGATATTCAAGCCATATGGATGTCGTTCTCTCAAAACATGATAAGGTCTGGCAGGGCATGACTGATTTTGAAACTTTAAATCTTCTTCCAAATCTTGAACAGGCTCTCGAAGAAGAAAATAACATCATGTTCGTTCCTCTGCATGCTCTCGACCATACAATAGGCTATGTCGCTCTTGTCTATGAACCTGATAAAATCAATATGGAACAGCTCTATCAGTTTGTTATGAATGTGAGCAATTCACTTGAGACAATGAAGGTTCACCAAAGACAGCAGAGCATTATATCAAGTCTTGAGAACAAATATATACACGACCCTCTTACAGGTCTTTTAAACAGACGCGGTTTTTACCAGAAAGTATTGCCGCTTTTCAATAAGTGTATAGCAGAACAAAAACATTTTATTGCTATATCAGTTGACCTGAATGGTTTAAAAAAGATAAACGACACCTATGGTCATTCAGACGGAGACATTGCTATTTCGGCAATAGGAAATATACTCATGCAATCCTGCACTCATGATGAAACATGTGCACGATTTGGCGGTGACGAATTTGTTATGGCTGGACCACTTGCCGATGGTCTTGATAATGATTATTTTTCAGATAAACTTCACCATAACATGAATATTTTCAATGAAGTACATAATTACCCATATAATATCAGTGCAAGTATCGGTGTTATCACAGGTATTCCAACACATGATATTTCTCTTGATGATTTCATAAAAGCTGCCGATGAAGAAATGTATAAAGATAAAGCTATTCATCATCAGCTAAGAAAAGATTAAAAAAAAGACTGTCGCTTTTGACAGTCTTTTTTTATTACTTATCGTTGTTTATTATGTCCTGATTACCCATAACTATATGCTGCTATTTACATACTCTCTTATGACATTGTCATCCTCCGGCATCTGACAGCCTACAATATAAATTCCATCATTTTCAGAACAACGTATAACCTTACCTTCAAGAATATTGTGTTTTGGCAAATCAAAATCTTCAATCTCAATTGTTATCTTTGCATCTTTGTTTTCTTTAAAGTATGAATCCTCAGTAAGCAATGCGAAACCATTAGCACTAATATTGTCAAGTCTTGCATCTATTACTTTTCCTGAACTCTGAATAGTAATCTTACATTTGTTATTTATGTCCATACGAGGATATTTTCTTCTGTTTTTTATCTTCGGTCTTGATGCTACAGTAATTTCAAATGTATTGTTATTTCTGTCCTTAACATTCTTTATGCTTGCTGTCTTCCACATATACAGGACATTTCCAACTGTTACCTGAAGTGTGCATAAAGTATCTTTAGATATATCCCTTGACTTAGAAAGCTTCACAACAACTTTATCACCATTTTGTTCCAATACATCACCGTGAAGTATATCTGTATCTTTTTCATTTTCAGAATTCAGTATGGAAACCTGAACTTTCATGCCCGGCTGTATATCTTCAATGCCCATGAATCCGCCTATGCCAAGTTCGCACATAAGAGCCTCAACAACTTTTTCAATATCGTTTATGTTCGTCATCGATTCTTCATATTTGCTCAGCATGCGTCCACTCATTTCATTTGAATAAGAAATGCAGTTTGTCATATCCGTAACAATCTGTGACACATTATCCATATTTTCAACAAGCTGATGATTTGAATTCTCCACTTCCTTAATGGCTGTATCAATCTCCTGAATATGATTTTCAATCTGCCTTGAGTCATCATTTATCTTTTCTACATTCTTTCCGGTTTTAGATACTTTCTTAAATGTTTCCTGAACCAGTTTTATTGTTTCTTCCATAGAATTTGTCATCTTATCCGATGTTTTCTGAAGTCTTATAAGCGCCTCTTCTATCTGTCCTGATGATGACTGTGTTTCCGTACTGAGTGAACTTATCTGCTGTGCAACAACACCAAAACCTCTTCCTGCTTCGCCTGCTCTTGCAGCTTCAATTGACGCATTTAATGCAAGGAGTGCTGTCTGCTCCGTGATTTCCTCTATCTTTCCGGTTTCAAGTTTAACTCTGTCAAATTCTTCTTTGAAGTTTTCAAGTATTTTACCTATCTCTGAAGATAAATCAGTCATGGCATGAGTAGTTTCCACAAGGCTTGTAAGGTCGTCTGAACTGTTCTTTGCATGCTCTCCCGATTCTGCCGTCAATACAACCATCTGCTCTATCATCTGTGCGACATGCTTTACCTGTGAACTTATGTCTGTAGTCATATCTACGGATGATGACGTTGTATCCTCAAGCCTGCCGTTATTATCAGTAAGTGTAGTCATTCCATCGACAACTACATTCGCACTGTGTGTATTTTCAACAGATATTTCTCTTACAACAGAAACACCGCTCATAATTGAATTGCTCGCTGTCTTAACTTTTTCTACAGTTGTAATAACTCGCTGCAAATCCGCCCTTATGCTGTTTGTCATGGCACCGTCCGACTCATTGAGATGGTGGATTGACATGACATAACAAATATAGCAGAGAATAATAGCTGATAATTCAAGCTGATAATTTTTCATGTCTGCCGCTGAATTGTAGCCGCACATAACATGATACACGGAACTTATTATTATAATAATCGAATTTACAACACCACAGTAAATCATAAATTTACGATTTTTGTAAAGTACCAAAAGGCTTGTAACCGGAAGTATGTACGTAAATGCTATCGGCGACTCTGTTGTACTGATAACAAACGTATAAAAAATACCGTAACCTATAACAAGGTTGTATTTATACATATCTGTTTCCCAACCCTTTACTCTGAGTAAAATTTCTCCTGAAATTATCGGTATCCAGCAAAGTGCCAGAAATGCAGCATAATACAACGGCGAGTTAAGTCCATTAGCTACATCAGAACCATAGTTGGCTGAAAGAAGAATGGCAAATACAAACCATATTCTTCTTGCCTTTCTGTTTGCTTTTTCTTTAAAAACATTTTCATCATAATTCATAAAACCTCACCTCCGTATATCTAAATCCGATATATTATAAAATTTTCAACCGAATTTTATTTCTCCTCGCAATGTCTGAAAAAATTTGACATTTTCCTGATTGTCTCAATACTTTCTTTAAGATTTGGTTCAAACACGCTGAATGCATGTGTCAGTTCAGGCTTTTTCTCAAAACAAATCAGCTTGTGATATTTATTATTTCTCTTAAGTGCTTTTGTAAAATTGATAGTATAATGTTTTAAGTTATCTTTTTTGCTTGTGACAAGAAAACATGGCGGCAATGCATTTATCAGCTCCGTATTTTCCGGATTCACATATTTTGCATAACTGCTTTTTTTATAATCTCTGCCGTAAAGATACTTTGGCAGGAACAGTCCGAGTTTATCAAATCTGTTTGTATAAAACATTCCGCTTATAAGGCCGAGTGCCTTTATATCTATCGATGCCGCCTTGACTTTAGCAGCCATCGCCAACGGTCTGCACTTTATCATTGCAGCGGTATATGTGAGCAGACATGCCCCACCGCTGTCACCTGCCGCAAAAATCCTTTCTTTATCTCCGTCATATTTTGGAATGTTTTTATCTATAAAATCAAATGCTCTCGACAAATCTTCACACTGGTCATAAAACATACATTCAGGCACAAGACGATATTCAACACTAAATACAACATATCCCAATTTGCACAAATTGGCACAGAAATATCTGTTAAACTCCTTACTGCCAAGAATCAGTCCGCCTCCATGAACATTTATGATAACCGGAAGCTTTTTGTCTCCTGATTTTTTAGGTCTGTATATATCCAGCCTGTGTGCTTTGTCCCCATCATCAAGATATGATATATCTTTAATCTCCGAAACATCATCCGGAAATATAAGTCTTTTTTCTCTCTCCTTCTGCTCCTTAAAAAAATCATTCCTCTGCTTGTAAAAAATATCCGTAATACTATGACTCATATGTATGCTCCCGCCTGTTTGTCTTAATTTATAGTTATAATTAAAGTGGGATATCACCCTGACACGATGACATCCCTACCCTAATAACATCTTTACCCTAACAGTGCTTTATCATTTGAAAATTCCTCACCGCTTACTTCCTCAAATTTCTGAAGAAGATCCTCAACAGTAAGTTTTTTCTTTTCTTCTCCCTTAATATCAAGTATAACTTGTCCCTCATTCATCATAATAAGACGGTTCCCATGTACAATTGCATCCCTCATATTATGTGTAACCATCATTGCCGTAAGATGGTTTTCAGCAATTATCTTGTCTGATAATGCAAGAACTTTCGCTGCCGTCTTAGGATCAAGTGCTGCCGTGTGCTCGTCAAGAAGCAGAAGCTTCGGCTTTTTGATTGTCGCCATGAGAAGAGTAAGTGCCTGTCTCTGCCCTCCTGACAACAGTCCAACTTTTGAAGTCATTCTGTCCTCAAGACCAAGGTCAAGTTTTGCAAGCATCTCTCTGTATTTTTTCTTTTCTGACTTTGTGACTCCCCATCTGAGCCCTCTCTTCTGACCCCTTCTTGCAGCAAGTGCAAGATTTTCAATAATCTCCATTGTCGCTGCCGTTCCATTCATAGGGTCCTGAAAAACTCTGCCAAGATACGGTGCTCTCTTGTGCTCTGAAAGTCCGGTCATATCGACACCGTCAATAACGATACTTCCAACATCTATCGGCCATACACCGGCGATAGCATTAAGCACGGTAGATTTTCCTGCTCCGTTACCACCTATAACAGTAACGAAATCACCATCTTCAAGTTTTAAATTCACACCATTTAAAGCCCTTTTCTCATTTATCGTACCCAGATTAAATGTTTTATGTACACTATTTAATTCTAACATTTTCCGGCACCTCCCTTTGCAGCTTTTCTATATGAATTTTTAGCTTTTCCTCTCAGATATGGAACTGCAAGGAATATTGCCACTACCATAGCAGAGAACATCTTCATATCAATTGTAGGAAGACCAAGCCACAATACAAACTGAATAACAATATAATAAATTATGCTTCCGACAGCAACAAATGCAAGTCTTCCGCTGAAATTAAGTTTCTTTCCGAAAATTGCCTCGCCAAGTACCTCTCCGATAATAACTGATGCAAGACCGATAACGATTGAGCCTCTTCCCATATTAACGTCAAAGTTTCCCTGATACTGAGAAAGAAGACCTCCCGCAAATCCTACAAGACCGTTAGAAAATACAAGTGCAATAACCTTTGCAACATTTGTGTTTATTCCCTGAGCTCTTGACATATTAGGATTGCATCCTGTCGCTCTGATTGTAAAACCGAGTTCTGTTCCAAAGAACCAATACATAAGAGCTATGACAACTGCCAGTATTATAACTACTGTAACTATTGCAGCCGGATTGTCACGTCCTGAAACTACAAGATTATACATATCTACATTTACTGCCTGATTTGCTTTTCCTTCTGAGATATTCAGATTTATGGAATACAGGGAAAGCTGTGTCAGAATACCCGCCAGTATGTCAGGTATTCCAAGAACCGTATGCAGTACGCCCGTAATAAGTCCCGCAAGCATACCTGCAACAAATGCAACTGCAACCGCCGCAACCGGATTCCATCCTTTCAAAATAAGCATAACCGTAACAACACCACCTGTTGCCATGGTTCCGTCAACCGTAAGATCGGCAAAGTCAAGTATCTTAAAAGTCAAAAACACTCCTATCGCCATAATTCCCCAGATAAGTCCCTGGGCTACAGAACCGGGTAATGCACGGACAAGTGCTGTAATGTCCTGCGCACATACCACTGGAATTAAACTGTACATTTTTCTCCTCCGTTCCGTCGGTTTATATTGTCCGACACTTTATATTCCGTTTGGATTCTTGTAATTCTTAACAAAAATCTAATAGATTTATTATATTATAATTATTATTATAAAAGCAATGAAAATGTATAGAATTTGTATTTTTATTTTTTATTTTTTTCATCATCTTCATTGTCTTTTTCTATTGTATCACCTGTTGCTATCGTTGTTCCCCTCTTCACACCGCCTATAGAGGCACCTCCTACATAATAATCCTTCTGCGGTTTCGGCGAAACAGTCTCCTGAACATCTGCACTGTATGCACTTTCAAGTCCCCATTTTCCGTGTCTTTCCACAATAAAATAATGGGCAATCATTGCAAATGCAATAATAATTACAACAGTAATAACCGTTTTTCTTCCTCTGCCATGCATCCACTCTCTGATTTTTCTCATATTTATCTTTATCCCATGCTTTCTATATCTTTAAGAATCATTCCTGACATCGGAGGACATTCAACATGAATGTTTCCATTCACAACAGGATAAACTTTCGCCTCGTCAGAATATCCGTCCCTGCTGCTTATCATAAGTCTTGCCATACGGGTCTCCTGAATAATTCCAAGTCTCCATACAGGTACATCCGCTTCTCTGACTTCATCGCTGCTGTTTATCATAACAACTATCTTGTCATTATCATCAAATCTTCCATATCCTATAAGTTTGTACTGACCTTTCAGAAATATAATAGAACCTGTCTTAAACACCTGATAATCTTTGTGTATTCTTATAAGCTGTCTGTGAAACTCTATAAGTTCCTGATCTTCTCTTCCCCAAGGATATGTTCTTCTGTTGTCAGGGTCAGTCCATCCGCACAATCCGGCTTCGTCACCATAATATATCGTAGGTGCACCCGGCCATGTCATCTGTATCATAACACCAAGTCTGAAAAGAGCCTTATCTACTCCCTCATCTGCTGCCTGTGGTCCCACACTTGCTGTTCTGCCGACACGATGATTTGTTCTTGTCATAAACCTTGAATGGTCATGATTTGAAAGTTCGTTCATGGCAACCTGAAGCGACTGGGTATTAAATCTTGTCATATAATTTCGCATAGAGCCAAAGAATGCATCTGCGTTGCCGAGAAGATCTTCCCTGTATTCATCACTGTGTTTTTCAACACCGGTTAAAAACCATGTGATCGGCTCCATAAACGCATCATAGTTCATAACCGTATCCCACTGATCACCTCTGAGCCAGTCTGTCGGGTCTCCGTAATGCTCTGCCAGAACGATTGCCTCAGGATTTGCCTCCTTGACATTTCTTCTGAACTCTCTCCAGAAATAATGATTGTACTCCTGTGACTGTCCAAGGTCGGCTGCCACATCAAGTCTCCAGCCGTCAACATTATAAGGAGGTGAAACCCATTTTCTTGCAACATGCATTATATAATCAAATAAAAGCGGTGAATCTTCATAATTTAATTTTGGAAGTGTATCGTGTCCCCACCATCCGTCATAGTGATAATTGTAAGGCCACATATCCTCATTGAATTTAAAAAATGTTCTGTATGGGCTCTCACCAGATACATAGGCACCCTTTTCATAACCCTTAGCACCTTCGTATATACACTCTCTGTCAAGCCATTTGTTGAATGAACCACAGTGATTGAAAACTCCGTCAAGAATAACTTTCATTCCCCTTTTGTGAACTTCCTCTACAAATTCCGCAAAAAACTTGTTGCTTGCCTCAAGATTTTCCTTGTCCGTAACTCTGCACACATATTTTGTCGCATATTTATTCGGATAAGTTCCGTCACATAAAAGCTGCCCCTGTTCATTCCTCTGTAATACTTCACCCTCATCTTTCACTATTTTACCAAAATGCGGGTCTATATAATCATAATCCTGAATATCGTATTTATGATTTGACGGTGATACAAAAATCGGATTGAAATAAATGGCATCAACACCTAATCCCTGCAAATAATCAAGTTTCTGCCATACTCCGGCTATGTCACCGCCGTAAAATTCCCTTACACCCATAGATGCCGGATATTTAAACCAGTCATCTACTTTGTCAGTTCCCTCACCGATATAGACATACTCATCCTTTTCTACATCATTTGTCTTGTCACCATTGTAAAAACGGTCAACATATATCTGGTAAAAAACAGCACCCTTAGCCCAATCCGGTGTATGAAACGATGGTGTTATCGTAAAATTATAATAAGGTTCTACTCCGCTGCACACTCCGACACTATTGTAATAACACACAATTCTGCCGCTTGTAACTTCAAAATAGTAATCTATCATTTTGTCAGAAAGTTCAATAGTGCTCTCATAGTAATCAAACATTCTATCATTATAGACTTTTTCCATATCTACACGTGTATCTCCGCAGACAACCAGAACTACCTTATCAATATTTTCCCTGCCGGTTCTAAACCTTATCTTAACACTCTCACCTGCCTCCGGCTCAGGCGGCATACGATACCTGTCAGTGCCGTCACTAAAAAGTGCCTGTGGGTTAAATATTGTTGTAAGATTGTCGATAAAAAGCTGTGTTTTCATAGCTTTTGTCATCTTCGCAAGCCTTACATTCATATCCATAATAATCCTCCACTCTTATAATGCAATCGCATAATATGATGATGAGTTCAAAAGTTATTTTGCCCCATCATAATTTTATAAAGAAAAATCATCCATTGTCTTTAAATATTCCAATAAGTTTTCTTTTGTATTTGCTTCCGGCTCATCTAAAACCTTATCAAGCATTTTTTTTAAAATTTCTCCCATATTCGGGCCGGGTTTCACTCCTGCCGCTATCAGATCAGCCCCAGTCAGTGCCAGTTCCTTTATTGATAAAGGCTGCGCATTCTGCGTAATATATTCAAATCTTTCAACTCCTGAATTTATCTTTGAAAGTTTTTCCTCTAACATCTTATCACTCTGTGACAACACATCTGCATATTCAACAAGAAAAAGCATATCCATAATATCCGCACCTATCTTTGATACAGCACGCCTGAATGCCTTACTGCTGTCCTCAATACGATAGTCATGAAACTTTACAAGCCTGCATACTTTTGATATTGACTCGTTGTCAAATGTAAGCCTTCTCATAATCTTTTTTGCCATCTTTTCGCTCTCCTGCGGATGACCGTAAAAGTGACCTGTTCCATCACCGTCAATCGTCATGACAACAGGCTTTGCAATATCATGTAACAGCATTGCCATACAAAGAATCGTGTGCTGTTTTTTGTTCATTTTCTTTGCAATTTTCTTCGCTGTAATCATTACTTCCTCAGGCACTTTATCATACATTTTTCTGTCTGAGGTCACTTCAAAGAAACAATTCATGATTTCAATACCATGTATACTGTGCTCTCCGACAGTATATACATGATGCGGATTCTTTTGCTCTGTCACCATCGCTTTGTCAAGTTCCGGCAGGAAATATCGTGTCATGCCCGTGCTGTATGCATCTCTTAATCTGCCCGCCTCTTTTGCCACAAGCAGTTTCGTAAGCTCAACCCTGATTCTTTCCGCACTTATATTTTCAAGTCTGTCTGCTCTTTGGACTATTGCATTTCTTGTCTCTTCCTCTATCTCAAATCCAAGCTGCCCGGCAAATCTCACTGCTCTTAACATTCTTAATGCATCCTCGTCAAACCTCTGTCCCGCATCACCGACACATCTTATTATACCATCTTTAAGGTCTTTAATACCCTCAAATTCGTCAACAAGACCTCTTTTATCGTTGTATGCCATGGCATTTATGGTAAAATCACGCCGTTCAAGGTCAAGTTTTAAGTTGTCGGTAAATTCCACCTTCTTCGGGTGCCTGTTGTCCTCATATTCCCCATCTATCCGGTATGTCGTCACTTCATAGCCGATGTGGTCAAGCATTACAGTAACCGTTCCATGCTGTATTCCGGTATCTATCGTTTTCTTAAAAAGCTGTTTAATCTCCAGCGGTTTGGCAGAAGTGGTGATATCCCAGTCCTGTGGTTTTCTTTCCAAAAGAGTGTCCCTGACGCATCCCCCAACTGCATATGCTTCATATCCTGCCTGTTCAAGTTTACTAATAATATATGAAACATTTTTCGGTAATATCATCTTCAATTTCATCTCACCTCACAAACATATATACTATAATACCTAAAAATGCCTGTTTTGACAAATTTTAAAATAAAAAAAATCAGGGTACGCATATTAAAACAAATTTAAACATACATCCCCTGATTACAATACACTGTATTTTAGTGATAAGTCACTTTATTTAATTTATTAAAAATTATAAGTATTTCTTCAACACGTCAACCTTATCAAGCTGCTCCCATGGAAGTTTTAAATCATTGCGTCCAAAATGACCATATGCTGCTGTCTGCTTATAAATCGGTCTTCTAAGGTCGAGCATCTTAATAATTCCTGCCGGACGGAGGTCAAAGTTTTCTCTGATTATCTCCACAAGCTTCTCATCAGAGATTTTGCCTGTTCCAAATGTGTCAACCATTACAGATGTAGGCTGTGCAACTCCGATAGCATACGAAAGCTGGATTTCGCATTTATCCGCAAGACCTGCTGCAACAATATTCTTAGCAACATAACGTGCTGCGTATGCTGCTGAACGGTCAACCTTTGTGCAGTCTTTTCCTGAGAATGCTCCACCGCCGTGACGTGCATATCCACCGTATGTGTCTACAATAATCTTACGTCCTGTAAGTCCGCTGTCACCGTTTGGTCCACCGATTACAAAACGCCCTGTAGGATTGATAAAATATTTTGTTCTCTCATTTGTAAGATCCTTTGGCACTACAGGGTCAATTACATATTTTCGGATATCTTCATGAATCTGTTCCTGTGAAACCTCAGCGGCATGCTGTGATGATATAACTACTGCATTTACATGAACAGGCTTTCCGTTCTCATCATATTCAACAGTAACCTGACTTTTTCCATCTGCACGAAGATACGGAAGTGTTCCATTCTTACGCACTTCTGTGAGTTTCTTTGTGAGTTTGTGAGCAAGTGAAATCGGATAAGGCATATACTCTTCCGTCTCATTTGTGGCATAACCAAACATCATACCCTGGTCACCTGCACCAATTGCCTCAAGTTCCTCATCCGTCATCTGATTTTCTTTTGCTTCAAGTGCCTTGTCAACACCCATTGCAATATCTTCTGACTGTGAATCGAGAAGTACATTCACTTTACATGTATCACAATTAAATCCCTTCTCATCAGAATCATATCCGATTTCTCTGATTGTCTCTCTTGCAATCTTCTCATAGTCAACTTTTGCTTTTGTAGTAATCTCACCCATGATAAGCACGTAGTCAGTTGTAATTGCTGTCTCACAAGCAACACGGCTCATAGGGTCCTGATCCATAAGTGCGTCAAGAATTGCATCCGAAATGTTGTCGCTTATTTTGTCAGGATGTCCTTCAGTTACCGATTCAGATGTAAATAATCTTTTCTCCATCGTATCCTCTTTTCTGCACTGCTTTGCGCTTTCAGTCGATATCAGGCAGTGCTAAGATATCAACTGTACTCTTAATCTGAGGAACAAGACAAATCTTCCTTACGAAAAAAAGCCCATCGACACAACTCGATGGACTTGATATATCTCAACTCCTCTTATTGTTCGATTTCTCGCTTAGATTGGCACCTTCCTATATGGGGTTGCCGTGGTTTCACAGAGCCTTCACTCTCCGCCACTCGGAATAAGAGTATTATATTTTTTCAAAAACATCTATATGATACAACATATATCATATATCGTCAACAACTATTCTGTATTTTTTGCTTCTTTTTAAAATTGTACATATTTCAATGGATTATTTGTATTTCTTTTGTACATTTTTTTGCTTTTTTACTCATAATATGGTATACTCACTCATAAAATCAGTTAATTTATTTAGGAGGTAATTATGCGTAAAGGACTATTTTCAAAAAACGGATTATGTAAGATAATTGTCACAAGTGCTGTTTTTGCTTTAGCTGCTGTAACAGTTCCAAGTCATATCAGTTCTCTGTCAGTAGTTCATGCAGATAGCGAAACCGCTAACCGTTCTGTTTCAATTCAGGAAATAGACACAAACAACTCTACAGATGACAGCGAGTCTGATTCAACAGAAAATGGCACACAAAATGATAATTCTGATTCAAACGCCGCAACAGACACAACCAACACAAAAGCAACAGGAAACGATAAAAATACCGAAAAAAATTCTTCCACAAAAAAGAAAAAAGATTCTGCGAAAAACAGCTCAAAAAAGACGGCTAAACAGACTAAAACAACTGTCAGAAAGCCAGATGCCAAAGGCAAAAAGGAAAAACAACATAAAGAGCCAAAACATTTTAAACCTATTATTGGAAAAACGGTGACTGTCACAATGGAACATATGCAAAAAAAGCTAAACAAAATCTCTTCTGATATTAAAAAAACAAAACATAAGGAATATCGTACTAAAAGAGTATTAAGTTCAAAAAAAAGACAGCTTTCATCAATAAATAAATTAAAGACAGGTGCCAAAGAACAAAAAAATTGTATTACGGTGTCAAATGTTTTTGAGCCTTCACAGTCACTCAAAACATATGCAAAACAATATGATTCATCTTTAAGTATCTATCTGACACAGGAAGTCTCATCATCAGATACTGTAAAAACAACTTCCGGATCTTCAATACTTCCTGATTTTAAAAAGATGTCTTCTTTGATGGATACCGAATCAATAAAGCACACTATAACTCATTCCAAAAAATATATTAAGTCTGATATAGTTAAAAATAAGGCAAAAATTAAAAACATACATAAAAAAATCAAAAGTCAGACAAAAGAGCAAAAAACAGCTGCAAAATATGTTACCGTTTCAATAAATACAAAAAACATATTTGAACCGTCAAATATCAGCACAAAAACTTTAAAAAAGGCTCTCGAGGGTACAAATCTTGAAACTCTCGCTCCTGCCTTTGTAAAAGCCGAAAAAAAATATGGAATAAACGCCATTGCAATGACTTCAATCGCTGCTTTAGAGTCAGGCTGGGGCAAAAGCAAACGTGCAGTAAAAGACAATAACCTCACCGGACTTGGCGTATACAGCGATACAGCAAAAGGAATAAATGCAGACACAAAAGAAAAAAACATCCTTATGACTGCCGAAAGACTGTCAACTCATTACAGCAGACCGGGACAGATGTTTTATCACGGAACAGGTTTTGATGGCGTAAACAAAAAATATTCAGCTTCAAAAACATGGGGCTGGAAATGTGAAAATATTGCTTTCCGCATTATGAACAAGATAGCAAACCCGGGACTTGAGTCACTTAGTACAATGTAAATTAAATCTTTGATATATTAATCAGCTTAAAAACGATATGGAAACGTTTTACAAAAGCACTTAAAAAACAAGGAGATGTGTATGAAAAAATTCAAGAAACTTATATGGGCTGCTCTTGCAATTGAAATCATTGTCCTTATAGTTATTGTTATCAATTCAGATGTTGATAATATGACACTTTCAAAAGGCAGGATAGACAATTTTAATACCGGCTGGACTATCACAAGAGAAGATGGTTCTTCATCAAAAATAAAGTCACTTCCCTATAGTGAGAAATCAAAAGCAGGCGAAAAAATCGTATTAAGTAATACCATCCCGAAAAAGTACAGCGGCATGACAATGTCATTTTTATCTGCTGACAAACAGATTCGTGTTACTATCAATGGCAAACCGGTCTATGAATTTGGTATGAATGACTCCAGACCGTTTGGTAAAACTCCCGGAAGTGTAACCAACTTCATCGATATTCCCGAACATCTGTCAGAGGGAAAAATTGAGATTGAAATGGTGTCTCCATATGATAATTATGCCTCAAATATTACAGGTATAACTATATCCAAAAGAGATACTTCCATATTAAATTTATTAAAGTCAAATCTCGGAAATTTTGCCATGTGCATAATTATACTTGCGTGCGGCATAACGCTTTTTATGCTTGCTTTTATACAGGCATTTTCAAGACAGACAAAAGATGGCATAAGCTATCTCGGTTTTATGTGCATATTCGGTACAATCTATTTTTCCATTGAGACAAAATCGTTAAGTGTATTTTATGGAAATCAGACACTTTATTCAAATCTTGTCTTTCTTGTACTTATGCTCTGGCCTGTATTTATGCAGATGTATTACATAAACAACCTTGAAGAAAAATACCAAAAAATATTTTATGTACTTTTCTTCCTGACACTCACAAATGTGGCATGCCAGATTACTTTGCAGATTCTTGGAATATTTGATTTCATGAACATGGCATTCATATCCCATATTCTTATATTCATGTCAGGAATGGCAATACTTTTCTCACTCATATGTACAGTCCGCAAGTCAAAGGATAAACTTCTTATTATAGAATTTTTTGGAATGTTATTTTTCATTGGCGGCAGTGCCATTGACCTCATTCGTACATACACAATTCATATCGGAGACTTCGGAAAATTCAGCCGCTTTGGAATGACTGTTTTCTCTCTCCTGATGGTATTTGTGCATATACTAAAGGTTATACGCGGCTACAGTGCAAGCATAGCCGAAAATGCACGCCATATGGAAATGGAAGTACAAATGATTGAAGAGAAAAATCAGGAACTCATGATTGCAAATGAAGAAGCAGAGAAGGCTAAAGCTGATGCGATAGCCGCCGCCAATGCAAAAAGTGTCTTTCTTGCAAATATGTCTCATGAGATTAGAACTCCTATAAATGCCATTCTCGGAATGGATACCATGATACTTCGTGAATGCAATGATAACGAAATTCTTGAATATGCCGTCAATATCCAGTCTGCAAGCCAGACACTTTTGTCACTTATAAATGATATTCTTGATTTCTCTAAAATAGAAACCGGAAAGCTTGAACTTGTTGCGGGTGACTATGCACTGTCTTCTCTCATAAATGATGTGTACCATATGCTTATCAGCAAAGCAAAAGAAAAGGGACTTGCATTAAATGTTGAGAGTGACAAAAATCTTCCTGCAAAATTGTACGGTGACGAGGTGCGCATCCGCCAGATAATTGTCAATATATTGAATAATGCCATAAAATACACCCAAAAAGGTTCTGTAACATTGACAGTCGAAATGTCAGATATGAAGCTGTCAGATATGCCTGACCATTCAAATGACAGCAAATCGGAAAATATAACAGACAAAAATACTATTATAACTTTCCGCATAGCTGATACAGGAATCGGAATCAAAAAAGAAAACATATCACATCTCTTTGATTCATTTTCACGATTCGATGAAGAAAAAAACAAATATATCGAGGGGACAGGTCTTGGTCTTGCAATAACAAAACAGCTTGTTGATCTTATGAACGGAGAAATTGTTGTCACAAGTGAATACGGCAAAGGCTCAGTCTTTACCGTGAGTATTCCTCAGAAAATTGTTTCCGACTTAAAAATAGGCGATATTTCAGAAAAATACAATGAGCCAGCAAATAAAAAGAAGAAAAAATCAACATTTACGGCACCTGATGCAAACGTGCTTGTAGTTGATGATGTAAAAATGAATATAAATGTATTCAAGGCATTACTTAAACGCACGGAAATCAATGTCGATTCTGCAATGTCAGGCTTAGAAGCTCTTGACATGATTAAAGAAAAGAAATACGACATAATCTTTTTAGACCACATGATGCCTGATATGGACGGTATTGAAACCTATCAAAATATGAAAATGCTTGAAGATAATCCTAATAAGGACACAACTGTTGTCATGCTCACAGCCAATGCAATAATGGGTGCTAAGGAAGAATATCTCGGCATAGGATTCAGTGACTATCTAAGCAAACCCGTACAGGCGCCAAAGCTTGAAGCAATGATACTTAAATATCTGCCTGAAGAACTGGTACAACGAACAACTAATAATTGATATGAATAATAGGAGGAGTAAAATGAAAGGAAATGGTACATTATGTCAAAAACTTTATACTGACTGGGGAAAGAATATAGATACTGATAATGTTTTAAGCGAATATCCAAGACCACTTTTAAAACGTGACAGCTATATAAATTTAAACGGAATATGGCAATACGCTTTCACTCCCGTCAATAAAAAACCTAATAAATTTGATGGTGACATTCTTGTACCATTTTCACCGGAAGCTCCTCTTTCAGGCGTAAACAGACAGCTTAAACCGAACGAATATCTGTGGTACGAAAAAACTGTTATGTATGACAGCAAAAAGCTTTCAGAAACACGCCTTATACTTCACTTTGGAGCCGTTGACCAGATATGTACTGTCTATATAAACAGTATAAAAGTCTGTTCACACACCGGCGGCTATCTTCCATTTGATGCTGACATAACAAATATTTTAAAAAATAATGCCAAAGAAAAATCTTTCACACTTACTGTATGTGTAAAAGATTTTTCAGATAGATCATATCACGCAAGGGGAAAACAGTCACTAAATCCAAAGGGAATGTTATATACGGCACAAAGCGGTATATGGCAGACGGTATGGCTTGAGTATGTTCCAAAAAACTATATAAGAAAAATAATCACACAACCTGACCTCGATAAAAAAATACTGCGTATAAAGATTATAACAAATTCCAGCCAGAGCAGAGATAAAAATAATAATAAACTTAAATACAAATCAACAAAAACTAATGAAATTAAAATCTGTATCAACAATCCCGAAATGTATACAGACATTGATGTTAATAATAATTCAGAAAATGATGTCCGTATAAAAGAAATGCACTCAAAAAAGCACGGCATACCGTTTACATATTATGGGATAAGCGACACATATATCGAAATTCCTCTAAATGAACTCAATATAAAAGCATGGACACCTGACACGCCTTATCTTTACACTTTTTCAATTGATATGGGTAATGACCATGTTGAAAGTTATTTTGCCCTGCGTACATTCACAATAGAAAAAGACAACAATAACATTCCACGCATCTGTTTAAACCACAAACCGCTGTTCCAAAAAGGTGTTTTAGACCAGGGTTACTGGCCTGACGGACTTTACACTGCCCCATCCGACAAAGCACTTATATATGATATAAAAACAATGAAATCACTCGGTTTTAATATGCTCAGAAAACATATCAAAATAGAAAGTGAACGCTGGTATTATCACTGTGACAGACTCGGCATGATTGTATGGCAGGATATGGTAAACGGAGGTTCACACTATAAATCATGGTTTGTAACTTACCTTGCCACCTTTATGAGCATCTTCGATATTTCATGCAGCGACAAAACAACTTATCTTTTTGCCAGAAAATCAGATAACGAAAAAAAAGAATTTATCAGAGAAACTTTACAGACTGTAAGGACACTCTCAAACCACCCCTCAATCGCCACATGGGTTATATTTAATGAAGGCTGGGGACAGTTTGACACAAACCGTATTACAAAGCTTGTCAGAAAAGCTGATAAAACAAGACTTATAGACCAGGCAAGCGGCTGGTTTGACCAGGGAATGGGCGATATTAAAAGCATACACAATTACTTTTTCCCACTCCGCCTTTTTAAGAAAGACAAACGAGCATACGCACTCACTGAATTTGGCGGCTACACACAAATAATAAAGCACCACAACCTTGCACATAAGTGCTACGGCTATGGTGCCTGCAAAAATTCCGCCCATTTAAAGAAGCGTTATATAAAAAGAGAAAATGAGATTTCTGCCCTTATACCATCTGGATTGTGTGCAAGTATTTACACACAGCTTTCAGATGTAGAAAACGAACTAAACGGTATCCTCACTTACGACAGGGCTGTCAATAAATTTAAATTTGATTTTCATAAGCACTGAGGCAAACAATGACACAAGCGGAACCGTAAGGATAATTCCTATACTTCCTGCTACTCCTCTCATAAGCTCTATACCTATCGTATACGAATTTACAATTTGTAAATACGGTAGGTTATAGGCATAATCAAGTAAAAGTTCACTAAGCGAGCCGCCTGCAAAAGCAAGTATCAGTGTATTTGCCATCGTACCCATCATGTCTTTTCCTACATTCATACCTCTTTTAAACAATTCACCCGTATTCAATTCAGGATTTACATCATGTATTTCAGTAATTGTCGATGCAACAGATAACCCCACATCCATAACCGCACCAAGTGACGATATTAAAATTCCCGCAAACAGCAAATCTCCTATTTTTATATTCGTGCAATTTGCAACAGATACAAGATTGTCTATATTACTTACATTGTATCCTGATATGCCTGATATTTTGCCAAAAAGCCATGCTGCAATCCCTGATATTATAACTCCAGATATTGTTCCTAAAATAGCCGCAAGAGATTTTCTTGTGTAACCTGTCAGCACAAATATTGTTATTATTGTAGTCAGAATAACAGTTATAACTGCTGCATTAACAGGGCTCATGCCTCTATATATCGCCGGGAACAAATACAGCAAAACAAGTATAAATGTAATCACAAGACCTATTACAGCTTTTAGACCGTTCTTTCCGCCTACAATACACAACAACAGGAAAAATAAACCGATAAAGCCATATATAAACGGTTCTCTGTTAAGACTGTAAACGGATGTAACTGTCACTTCTCCCGATTGATTTGTGAGTGTAACCACTTTCAAACCCTTGTAACATGTCGCTCCGTAAAGACTGCCGTTCGTGCTTACAGCCTCAACAACCTTACCTTTTCTTTTTCCGCTCAGAAACTTTACTTTCACTTTCTGGTTTCCAACCCTGCTTCCGTCCTCCTGAAGGTTATCCGTTATCACTTCCGTGACAACGGCTTTTTCAAATTCCTGAGATTTGTTTGACACAAGGTCAACCTTTTTTACATCACTCCATTTTGCAAGAAATATGCCAAGCAATGCCAGAAAAAGTATGGGTATCAGATATTTTATAACCTTTAACGGTTTAACTTTCATTTACTTTGTGCCTCCGGTTTCTTATTATTTTACTACAATCTTACATGTAGCCTTCTTTGTGCCTGCTTTTGCAGTAATAGTTGCCTTTCCTGCTTTTTTTGCAGTCACAACACCTTTTGCATTCACTGTTGCAACCTTTGTATTTGAAGAAGTAAATGTCACATTCTTGTCTGTTGCATTTGAAGGTGCAACTGTTGCTTTAAGCTTAACTTTTTTGCCTTTGGACAAAGTAACCTTTGTCTTGTTGAGTTTAATGCTCTTTACTTCTACATTATCCTTTGTTGTATCGTCTTTCTTATCTTCTGCCTTTTTTGTGATTGTGAATGAATTATCAATCTTGTCACCTGTATTTACATCATATGTATTTATTGTAAATGAATCACTTGTAACATTTACAACTGAATATGTCGGTGTCCATGTCTGGCTTCTTTCAGCAATATAATCCTGCTGTGTTGAAATAAGATTATAATACTTACTTCCTGTTGCAGAGTTTGCTTCCATATAAAGTACACCCTCAGGATTATTTATTGTACCCTGTGTCTTATCTACAATTTTATAGCAAAGGTTCTGGTTGAGATATTCCTGCTTAGATGAAAGTGCGGCACTATCGTCTGTTTTTCCGTCTTTTACATTGAGATATTCATCTTTTACATTGTCTTTTGTGTATGCTGTATGTGTATTTCCGTCACTTGTAAGCATATAACTTCTTGAATATGTATGGTCATGTCCCTGAAGAACAACGTCAATGTCGTATTTGTCGAGAAGTGTTGTAAGCTGTGTACGAAGTACAATACCATCTGAATCTGAATGGTCATAACCTGAACCGTAAATGTCATGATGGAATGTTACAATCTTCCATTTTGCGTTTGGAGCTGCCTGTTCAGCCTTCTTGATAAGTGCCTCGTGGTCTGCACAATTATAATTATTTGTATTTAAAACAATAAATAATACATCGCCATATGTGTAATAATAATCGTTTCCTGCCGGTGTTGCATTCTGTTCTTCCGTATATGCATTTGGTACATTGAAATGATTCTGATAGTTTGCGAATTTAGAATCGTGATTACCGATAGTTGGGGCAACAGGAACATTTGAAAGAACATCTGCTGAGAGAAATCCTGCATACTCCCGTTCCTGTCCGTTGTCATCACCTGTATTGTTTATCTGGTCTCCCGCTGACACAATAAAATCAACATCTGAATGTTCACTTATTGCTGCTGTAAGAGTCTTATTCCAGCTGAACGCATCGTTTCTGGCAGCAATATCTGCCGACTGCACTTTTGAACTTTCAGTCGGTGTCTGACCTTTAGATGCACCAATCTGAGGATCTCCAACATAGAGAAAACTGAAATTTGATGTATCACCTGTCTTGAATTTTTTAACTGATGTCCACTTACCGTCAACAAGACACTGATAATAATAAGTTGTATTTTCCTTTAATTCTGTTATTGTAACTTTGTTTGCATAATATGTTACATCATCAATTTTTTTGTATTCTTTAGATGTTCCTGTAAACTCTTTATAATTTTCTGAATATGTATTACTTCCATCTGCTTCTGTTGTTTTTGACATATCAACATTTGTTGAGATGCGAACCTTTGCTTCATCTGCTTTCTTTGAATACCATGCATAATTCAGCTTTGTTGCATCCGCACCCGGCACCATAGAAACTTTTTCATAATCTGTCTTAATTGTTTCCCATTTTGTTTTCCACTGTGACCATTCATCAGAAATTGCTTTCTTTCCTGAATTGTCATTCCAATGCTCTGTTGCCGCAAAACCTGTTACTGCCATTGTACCTGCAAGACAGGCTGCTGCCGCTGACATAAATAATCTTGATTTTCTCATGATTTGCCTCCTTGTGTTGTCTTTTATTATCATGTATTTCCTTTACATGACAGATACTAACACAAGGTTGTAAATCACAAATCATGATATAGTAAAATAAAAGTAAAACATTTTGAGTTTAATGGTTTTAATAATTTTAATACCGTTAATAATTTTTAAATTTTAATTCTAAGTTACATTATAAGTTTTGGTACAAAATCAAGATAATCCGCTGAAACCAGCGTATATTTTATCCCTTTTATCTCACCTGCTAAACTGTAATCAAATCTTTCTTTTCCGTGAAGATGCGAATAAACAACCTGCTCAACCTTAAATTCCTGTGCCAATTTTGTAAATACCCCCTCTTCTTCATACATATTTGTAGGCGGATAATGAAGAAACATGACAAAATCATTGTATCCTGCTTTTTTTGCAGCTTCATACGATTTTGTCATTCTTTTGCACTCATTGTCAAATCTTTTTTCTATTTTATCTGCTGCCAAAAAACAATAGTTATCAGTCGAAAAGCCTTTTGAACCGATAAGCGCATATTTTTTCCCACCCTTTTCATCCGTATACTCATAAAAATTATCCTGAAGGAAGAAAAGTTTGTCTGCAAAAAGTTCGTTTAACTTTTCGGTTTTATTAGTCTTATTCCAAAATCTGTCATGATTTCCACGCAGTAATATCTTTCTTCCCGGAAGTGCTGCGATAAACTCAAGGTCTTTCATACTGTCCTCAAGTTTTTTTCCCCATGAATGGTCACCCGTAACTACTACTGTATCTGTTTCTTTTACAATACTGCACCAGTTTTTTTTTATTTTATATGAATGATTTTTCCACTCTTCTCCAAACACTTCCATTGATTTGTCCGACTGAAAGCTAAGATGTAAATCTCCTATTGCATATAGTGACATAAATATTTCTCCTGCTAATTATATATTTATTTTAAATTTTTCTAAATATAGACAAGAATCACACATTTATTCATTGTCTTGCAGCTCATCAGCCTGCTCAATCGCCTTTTTGTCTTTATTATCCTCAATTTCCATCTTTGTTTCCTGAGCTTTTCTGTCCTGTGCAATAGCACGGAGAATATTTCCTATATCTTCCGGTGAGAACATACCGATTGCCCTGCCAAGTTCACTTATGTTATCACGATTTACTTTAAGTGTTCCTCCTCCTGATAAAGGAATAGTGATTACTTTTGACGGATCACTCATATCGCCTAGACTTATTGAATTATCCTCCTCGTTGCACACAAAGCATACACCTTTATAAATAATATCCGCACCATCTCCGAGTGCAAAATATTCATTTTTATTATTCTTTAATAACTCCTGCTCCTTCTGCTTCTCCTGTATATTTTCATTATTTATCTTCTCTGCCACAAATGTCTGTCCCATCTGCATAAGTTTTGAAATATCTTCAAGCCATACTGCCCTGTTTTCTTCCCGCTCTTTATCAGCTGTTTCGAGATTCTTTTTACCGTCTTCGACAGTAATCTGTTTATAAAAATCCAGTACATTGTCTATTTTATTAAGATAATCATCCCATTCCTTATCATTCATGCTTTTATCCGGCTTTGTCTGTGCATCTGATACACTAAACATTTCACTTTTTTCACTAAATAAACTTTCTACTCCTGTCATATAATTCTTCCTTTCTACACACATCTTTTATAACCAATTGCAAAACTCATTTTTTACATATACCAGATTTGTGTCACATGCGTACATCCGCAAATAAGCAAAACACAATTTAAAAAAATATGCGCCACAATACACTAAAATGTATTATGACGCATTCCCTTGCTGATAGTTATATCGGCACATTATTCTATTTCTTTAATTTACTTTTGAATATAAATTTTTATTTCCTGTTTGCAGGTTCTACATTTACATTTTTTCCTTTTATCTTTGCATGCTTCATAGCTTCTATAACATCAGCCGCATATTCCCTAGGCACTTCAACAAATGTATACTTATCATACATATCAATTGCTCCTACAAGATTTCCCTGCATTCCTGACTCTCCTGCTATTGCACCTAAAATATCGCCTATTCTGACACGGTCTTTCTTCCCTATGTTTACAAAAAGACGCACCATTCCAGGCTCTGCTCCTGTATCTCCGAATTCTTCACCCTGATTGTTGTCAAGTGCCGAGTCTCCCATCTCCATTGAAAGAAGTGCTGCTGCCACTTCAATTGCCGAATAATCACTGTCCTCAAGATGTTCTTCAAGAATATCTACCATTTTTCCAAGATTATCCTGCTCAATTATTCCGCTTATCTTCTCGAGAACTTTTTCAACTTTTATATCTGTAATATCATTTATTGACGGTATCGGCTGACGTTTTATCTTTGTCTTGCAATATCTCTGTATATCCTTGAGTTTATATATTTCCTTTCCGACAACAAGCGTAAACGCCCTTCCTGTTCTTCCGGCACGCCCTGTTCTTCCTATACGATGTACATAATACTCATCATCCTGCGGCACATCATAATTAAATACCGCCTCCACATCATCTACATCTATTCCTCTTGCAGCTACATCCGTTGCGACCAGTATGTCTGTTCTTCCGTTTCTGAATCCATTCATAACCCTGTCACGCTGGCTCTGTTTAAGGTCTCCGTGAAGTCCTGCCGCAAAATAACCTCTTCCTTTCAAATCCTCAACAAGTTCATCAACTTTTCTTTTTGTATTACAAAATACAAGTGAAAGCTCAGGGTCGTACATGTCAAGAAGTCTTGAAAGAACCTCTGCTTTCTTTCTCGGATTTACTTCATAATAATACTGTTCAATCTTAGGAACAGTAAGTTCTTTCTTTACAACCTTTATTATCTCAGGCTCCTTGAGATATGTTTTTGCAATCTCCATTATAGGCTTTGGCATTGTTGCCGAAAACAGGAGTGTCTGGTGTTCTTCCGGAAGTGTCTGAAGCACTGTTTCTATATCCTCCCTGAAACCCATATTTAACATTTCGTCAGCCTCATCAAGAACTATGGTTCCCACTGTAGCCATTTTTAATGTATGACGGTTTATATGGTCAATAACTCGTCCCGGTGTTCCTATAACAACCTGTGTTCCACCTTTAAGTGAACGTATCTGCTTTGTGATGTCCTGTCCTCCATATATAGGAAGCACCTTTATTCCATGCATAAATTTAGCAAATTTACGCATCTCATTTGCACACTGTATTGCCAACTCTCTTGTCGGGCAAAGCACAACTGCCTGTAACTTTTTGTTGTGCGGATCTACTCTCTGTAAAAGCGGTATTCCAAACGCTGCTGTTTTTCCCGTTCCTGTCTGAGCCTGTCCTATCATATCCTTTCCTTCAATAGCAACCGGTATAGCCTGTGCCTGAATAGGACTCGCCTGCTCAAACCCCATCTCCGTAACAGCTCTTAATATACGCGTATCCAAACATAATTCTTCAAAATTCATCTTTATTTTCCAATCTCTGTACGACGCACACATATGCAAATCTACCGTACAGTTATAGATTTGCAAAAACGACCTCGTCGATTATACCACATAAAGACTGAAAAAGAATGAATAAACAGTTAATTTTTCAGCCACCCGCAGCGAAATTTTTTCTCACAAACTTGATTTTCCGTAATTTATCCAATATACTTATTACAATTTTAATGATGTTGGGGGCAAAAAGTATTTTGACCCAACTAATACCACGGATTGCTTCATTGCTATGCAATTTTCGCAATCCTGCAAACACCTCCAATCTCGCATATTTGCAAGCAAATCTGCTACTTGTCGGTGTTTGGCGGGTCAAGCCACCAGATAGCAATTTGTATGTAAACATACATTGCTATCTGCTTTTGACCCTTGTATCATTTTAATGATGTTTAAGAAAGGACAAATCCATATGTCAAAATTACTTCTTATAAATATAACTGATGCCGATAAAATCCGCCGTCTTGTTTCTCCCATGAATATTCCGGCTGAAACAGTACATCCTTCTGATTTTGACAAAACTCTTGTATCTCTTGCTTCAGCAAGACAAAAAGAGACACCTGCACCAATTGGTACAGATGCCTCAGTTTTTAAAGATAGTCTCCTGATTTTTTGCGATGTTCCCGAGAAAAAATTCGATAAAATCCTTTTCAAACTGCGCCAGTCAAAGATTTCCGTTGACTATAAAGCTATACTCACTCCGACAAATTCAAAGTGGACTGTCAAAAGGCTTATGCTCGAACTTGGACGCGAACATGCTGCTTTTATATCAATGCACAAGGGATAGTATAACACTTCCCTGTGCATCAATGTCTGCATATACTTTTTACTACTTCAATTCAAAAGTTGTAAAGTAACTTTTCTCATCTGAAAGCATTTTGATTTTTTTATCACCTTTTCCATGATATGCCTCTTTATATGTCATTATCTTTTCTTTTACGGCAATATCCACATTTTCAGACGTACCATCCTTATATGTGATTTTGCAAGTCACAGTCAGATTATCAAATGCCGCATTTATGCCTTCAACAAGCTTCTCCAAATATACATTATCATCTGAATCCGTATTCCACATTTTTTCAAACACATTTTTAGGCACCTTTTTATAATCATACAAATATATAACAGCTTTCTGCTGGGATTTTGCAGCAATCGTAAATGTAGAATAGAAATTCTTTACCATTTTAACCTTAGATTTCACTTCAGAATCACCGATTTTGCCTTCATCGTCATCATACTTATCTCCGCTTAACACATATGAATTTTTCTCAGGCTCTACAACACGAAAACCTCCATGGTTTACAGAATATGTTATTGTATCAATCTGGTCACCTTCAATAATTATCGGACACGAAATCAAATAATCTATTTCTTTTGTTTTCTCGTCACCGCCCCAGACCGCTCCGTCACTGTCTTTCTCAGAAATGACAGGTATCTCTTTTCCTTTTTCCAGTTTCTGTACTTCTGCTGCTTTTACCTTAACTGCAAAGCTGTTTACCACACTTTCTTTTTCTCCCGGTGCAGATGTGCCTGAATTTGTCGATACTGTATTATTGTTCATAATTTTTCCCGGCACATCGCCATAGGCAACCCCTACTACTAATGCTGCACATGCCACCAATGCCACTGCCGGTTTAATATAAGTTTTTCGTTTTTTCATTGAATAATCCCCCATTTCAAATTTGATTTTTGTTTCATCATCTCTAATATCCTGAGTAAGGGCTTTTTTTAACATTTGGTCCAATTCCTTATCCTTCATAGCGAATATCCTCCAAATCTTTTTTTAACATGTTTTTTGCCTTGCGCATCCTGCTCTTCACGGCACTCTCCGTAATATGAAGACATTGAGCAATTTCTTTAATTTTAAGTTCCGCAGAATAATACAGATAGATAACAACCCTGTATTTATCCGGCAGCTGCTGCACCTTCTGCCTGATTATCTCATCTGTTTCTTTGCGTAAGAACTGCTGCTCAGGTTCTTCTGCCTCTTCTCTGATACATTCTACTCCACCGCTTTCCAAATGTTTTTCATAGCTTTCAAATGCCGCTATTCTATGGCGCCATGCAAACTTTCTTCGTTTATTTTTCCATATAAGGATTGCGACAGAAAGTGCATAACTTTTCAGCGAATCCCTATTATCTAATTTTTCTGTCTGCTCCCACAGTTTTAACATTGTATCCTGATAAAGGTCATCCCCCTGTGCAGTCCCACCTGTAGTCATCCTGCAAAATCGGAGAATGTCTTTTCCATCTTTAGATGCAAACTGTTCAAATTCCTGTTTTGTCACTCCTGTCGTTCCTTTCTCTTCCTTTGACGTCTCGGGTAGAACCCTTACACCTGTATATTGTAATAACTTCAAAAAAAGTTGCTTTTTATTTTTTTACATATAAAAAACATTCCAAATGTGGAATAAATTTAAAAATTTATACTTCAATACACAAGAAGAGACATCTGCACCAATCGAATCGGTACAGACGCCTCTTACTTATAATATATTATGATATTGTGACCAAAAGGTATTTTTACTATTTGTTTTTAACCCTTGCATCATATTTTTTACTTTGTGCTTACTACAAAATTTCCACCAACAACACTTATAGTTATAACATCTCCCGTATGAACCTTATCACCGAGGATTTCTTTGGCAAGAAGTGTCTCTATATTCTTCTGCAGGAAACGCTTCAACGGACGAGCTCCAAATGCCGGTTCATATGCATTATCTGCAATATATTTTATAGCATCATCAGTAAGTTCCACTTTAAGTTCCTTATCTGCAAGCCGTTTATTTAAATCATCCATAAGTATTGAAATAATACCCTGAATATTATTCTTTGTCAGCGGCTTAAACATTACTATCTCGTCAAGGCGGTTAAGGAACTCAGGTCTGAAGCTCGCTCTTAAATCAGCCATTGCATGCTCTCTTGCCTCATCACTTATGCTTCCGTCTTCCTCAATTCCGTCAAGAAGATATGAAGAACCTATATTTGATGTAAGAATAATAATTGTATTCTTAAAGTCTACCGTTCTTCCCTGTGAGTCTGTCACACGTCCATCATCAAGCACCTGCAAAAGTACATTGAATACATCCGGATGTGCCTTTTCAATCTCATCAAAAAGTATTACCGAATATGGTTTTCTGCGGACTGCCTCCGTAAGCTGACCGCCTTCCTCATATCCCACATATCCCGGAGGTGCTCCTATAAGTCTTGACACTGAATATTTCTCCATGTATTCGCTCATATCGATACGAACCATGTTGTTCTCATCATCAAAAAGACTTGCCGCAAGCGTTTTTGCAAGCTCTGTCTTACCTACACCTGTTGGTCCGAGGAAAAGGAATGAACCAATAGGTTTTGTAGGGTCTTTAATGCCCGCTTTTGAACGGAGAATAGCCTCAGATACAAGCTTTACTCCTTCTTCCTGACCGATAACTCTCTTATGAAGTTCATCTTCAAGATGAAGTGTTTTTTCTCTCTCACCTTCGTTTAATTTTGTGATAGGAATCCCTGTCCATCTTGACACAATCTTTGCAATCTCATCGTCTGTTACATTTTCCTGCACAAGTGTCCTGTCTTCCTTCTTAACCTTTGCTTCTTCTGCCTCAAGCTGTTTTTCAAGTTCAGGCAGTCTGCCGTATTGAAGTTCTGCAAGCTTTTCAAGATTATACTCACGCTTTGCCGCATCCATTTCAGTATGAAGTGCATCAATCTGTTCTTTCACTTTGTTTACTTTATCAACAGATGATTTTTCCTGATCCCATTTTGACTTCTGAGCCGTAAAACTTTCTTTAAGTTCGGCAAGTTCTTTTTGAAGCGTTGCAAGTCTCTCTTTTGAAATATGGTCTGTCTCTTTTTTAAGAGCAGCTTCCTCAATTTCCATCTGCATAATCTTTCGCTGTACTTCATCAAGTTCTGCCGGAAGTGAATCAAGTTCTGTTTTTATCATCGCACACGCTTCATCCACAAGGTCTATTGCCTTATCAGGAAGAAATCTGTCTGAAATATATCTGTTTGAAAGTGTTGCTGCTGCAACAAGTGCGGCATCCGTAATCTTTACGCCATGATATACCTCGTATCTGTCCTTAAGTCCACGAAGTATTGAAATCGTGTCCTCGACAGTCGGCTCACTCACCATAACAGGCTGGAAACGTCTTTCAAGTGCAGCATCCTTCTCAATATACATACGATACTCGTCAAGCGTTGTCGCACCTATACAATGAAGTTCACCTCTTGCAAGCATTGGTTTAAGCATATTGCCTGCATCCATGGCACCATCTGTTTTTCCGGCACCTACAATTGTATGAAGCTCATCAATAAAGAGTATAATCTGACCTTCGCTTTTCTTTACTTCCTCAAGAACCGCCTTAAGTCTTTCCTCAAACTCACCTCTGTATTTTGCACCTGCGACGAGTGCCCCCATATCAAGTGCAAATATTTTTTTATCTTTAAGCTCTCCCGGCACATCACCTCTTACTATACGCTGTGCAAGCCCCTCAACTGCCGCTGTTTTACCGACGCCCGGCTCACCGATAAGTACCGGATTATTTTTATTTTTTCTCGAAAGAATACGGATGACATTTCTAATCTCACTATCTCTGCCGATAACAGGATCCATTTTTCCTTCCTTTGCTCTTTCTACAAGGTCGGTTCCGTATTTTTCAAGTGTATCATAAGTTGCCTCAGGATTATCACTTGTCACACGCTGGTTTCCTCTCACCTGTGAAAGCACCTGGAGAAATCTTTCTTTAGTTATCTGACACTGCTTGAAAAGTGCCTTTACTTCTTTGCTAGGATGTGCGAGAAGACTAAGGAACAAATGCTCAACAGAAACATATTCATCTCCCATGCGTTTTGCTTCATCTTCCGCATATATAAGCGTTTCATTAAGATAACGGTCGATACGCATATCTCCGCCTGTCACTTTCGGACGTTTATTTAAAAGTCCATCTATCTGTGCCAGAAATACTTCAGGTTCAATTCCCATCTTTTCAATGAGTTTGCTGATAAGACTGTCATCAACTTTCATCATAGATGCAAGCAAATGTTCCTCGCCAATCTCCTGATGACCATAGTCCATAGCAATCTTCTCACAACCCTGAACTACTTCCTGCGATTTCTGAGTAAATTTACTAATGTTCATGTAATCTCCTCCCCTCTATGAGAATGACATTGTTTTTTATTCAAAACTTATATGTCAATAACATTGTTTTCTTTATCTGCAAGACATAATAGCACTGATTGTTAGCACTGTCAAGAGGTGAGTGCTAATTATTTTTTAAAGAATTTGTGCTACACCTTGCTGAATCTTCTGATTTCATAACCTTATCCCGATAAATACTTACTGTAAACTATCCATCCTACATTATTTTCCTTCCATATTTTTTACATAAATTGTGCTCCGCGCCGTACCTTCTTTTCTCAAGCAACCACTATTAACCATATTCCTTAAAACAACTCTAGCTCTACGCGGTTTGACCTCTAAAAGCTCTGCCGTCTCAGCAGTAGTAATAGATTCATTTTCCGATACATATCTATAAATTTTTTGTTTCTGTTCATTATCCGGCACTTTGTTGGCACTATCCGGCACTATCCGGCACTTTACTCATAGTATCCGGCATTTTATCAATAGTATCCGACATTTTGTTGGCGTTATTGAGATTATCTGTAGCAACCTGACCTCGATAAATATTGATACGCAAATCAACTTCACCACTACTGAACCGCAATTCGGCACCTTTTACTTTATCAAAAATTTATTTTTGTCTGTATATTCCTGTTTCAATTCTTCTGCTAGATACTCATCGCTCATGCAGTGCATATCAGAAACACCGTCACGGATTAGCTGGTAAACCTGGGAATGATAAAAGAAATTCAATGCTGCATCCAGTGAAAGTCCCTGCTGTTTGGCAAAGCATTCGATAACACGGCTATATTTTTTCTGAAGCAAAATCGGATTCGCTGTCATAGTGTTTCACTCCCTTCAAAATGCAACAAAGACAATGCTTTCTCTGTGCGAAAACATATTTGCTGATTCGGCTTTTCATACCGCAAGCGATTGATTGCTTCTGTTTTATCAATAAGTCCATCAAAGAACAATTCCACTGTATTGAACACTTTATCATTGGCAACACCACCTACAACAAGGTCATAATTTGTCAAATCTTTTCCACTTCGACAGTTCAGAATGAAATCCAGCCATTCTTCGGAATAAGAATCGAACTTCAACATTTTCAGTTCGGCTTCCCGGTTTTCATCGTATTCATACCATGAGATAATTCCATCCTTCCCACGGCGTTTGAACTTGCTGCACCATTTCGCCGCCTGTTCATACATCGGTGTGACATAAAAGCCACGCCCAAAATCCACATTGGAACGAGAATGAACCAAATCCGGATTTGCAATTTCCAAAAAAGAGCCATGATAAAGAATCATATTTCCACGCCCCTTTCTCTCATAACATCGAGAATATCAGCTACAATATATTCACGCCCCTGGGTATGCAACACTTCATATTCTGGCACGATATATCCATTCAGAATATCGCTTTGTTCGGTAAAAGCCTGATAAACACGTTCTGCATCCACGCCCAGCTTTGCCGCTACATTTTCAATACAAAATATAGCAAACTCCAACTCATCAGAATTTTTGATTTTTTCATCCGTCATCATACGCAAGCCCTCCTATATTCTTAATAATTCATATACTCTTTTTGAAAAATCCAACTTTTCTTCCATTTCCTTATCCGAACAATAAAACGAACCACACATATTATTTTTATACTCATTATTCAATCCTGAAATTATAAAAATCATTTTGTCAATAAAATAACTTTGCTTGCATACAAATTTGTCGTTTATTCTTGTAGGATATTGTCTGATATTCTCTGCGTAATTCCTTATTGAATCAAAATAATCTTTTCCAATTTCAGTTTCGACATCTGGATAACCCGATGCATCAACTATCCAATTCATACTAACTGTTGACATTTTCTCTTTTATGCATAAAACAAGTAACTCAGATGCTAATATAGCACTATCCATTTTATATTGACATGCCATCAGTTTATGTATAGTTTCTGCTTTTTCAAAAATTTTTTCCTGCGTACGAATTTCTATTCCAAAAGTAATTACCTTTAAAAATTTCTCCAGCTCATCCTTTTCTTGTTCTTGGATGACAAACATTTTCATAAAACTCTCATATTTCTTAATAAAATTAGTAGCCGACCCATTATCCAGCTTAAAACTTAATGAGATTATTTTTTTCATATATCGATCAACATCCATTTCATTCCCATAGATTTGCTTCAATGAATTCGACATTTGTTTTTTCTCCATTGCAATTATAACAACTACATTTTTCAACTCATTGAATACATGATGAATACGTTCCAACACTTTAATCGCATACAAAGGCAAGCACCTATCTAATTCATCAACCATAATAACTACTGTTTGATCTTCTGCTATCTTCTTAATTTGCTCTCGTACTTGTTTAACTACATTTTGAAAGCCAAAATATTTATCATATATTTTTCCAGCATCTTCAGATGTTTCAGTAATACCATCTAACTCTATTCCAGTCTTTGATTTTATTGCTTCGACAGCAATTTTGGTTATTGTATTTTTAATAATCGCTAACATTTCCTTCTTAGTTTCATTTGATAATAAACTCACATACTGTTCAATCTTCTCTTTTAATACAGAAATAATAGCAACTATAGGTTCTTCATAGTAATCGTACTGCCAACAATCATATCTAACAACAAAAAAACGATCTGTATGTGTTGCCTCTGTTTGTTCCTCTTGAAGACATTTCTGAATCTTTTCCAATACAAAGCTCTTACCACTTCCCCATTCCCCTTCAATAGCAAAACAACAATTCTTATGTTTGTCTGAGAGGAGCTTTGTCAAATCAACTATCTGTTTGACAAATGGCTCTCTATTTAAAACATCCTCTTTTGACTCCACTTTCCCACCATCTTTCCTATTTTATTTTAGCCAAAACATCCTGAAAAATTGCATAATTCTTTTTTACACCATCGTCTAAATCAATCGAAATCATCTGGTCGACAATATGATGAATCTTTTTCTCATAAATTCTTATTTCATTATCCTTTACCTGCAATTTGCACAATTTCTTTTTCAATTTCACACACTCACTCACCAGTAGATGCATTTGCAATACACTGTTCTAGTTCAGCAATAGCACCAACATACATAAGTCCTTCTTTGTAAATAGAATAATTTCATTCTCCGGTTCTTAAATCAATGCCCGAACCTTGTCCAGGCATTCTTTAATATCACTTATCGGGTACCTTCTCACTATTCCTCTTTTTTTCAGGTACAAATTCCATAATATCTCCAACATCGCAATTTAATACAGAACAAATTTTTGATACAATTTCTGTACCAACATTTTCGTCTTTTGATAATCGAGACATCGTTGTTGTACTGACTCCTGTCATTGCACGCAGATCTTTCTTCATCATGTCTTTATCAATCAATAATTTCCATAATTTCTTGTAACTAATTGCCATCTTTTCACCTCAGTCTTATTTAAAATATCTGTTTACATTGTATTTATTATCATATCACAGAAATGCGTTTTAGACAATTTAACACAGCAAAAACACAATAAAATTCTGAAATATCGCATTTTATATCTTATCTGACTGCAACTTCATTCTTTTTTCTTCAATCTTCAAAACTTAGCGAAACTTAAACTTATTGGCATTTTCACCTTTTATCATAACAAAAAAGCACTTAAAAACGCATAAATTGTATGGCTTTCAGTGCTTTTTCACATATATTATTTTATCCAATTTTTTCCATCAAGCTACACAAGTGAAACTTAGCGAAACTTAACGTAAATTCAAAAACAAATGCCAGACCATCTGCAACAGTGCCATCCAATAAGACACCTTTGATTGTCATATAATTGCACAGAATCATTACAGTAGGAATCAAAAATACTATCTGACGGCTCAAAGAAATTGCACCGGATAATACAGGCTTTCCAATAGCTTGAAAAAAAATTGCAGCAACCGTTTGAAATCCATTTAGGAAATTCCCTTTGTTTCTTCATATGGATTAAATGCTTTTATCTGCGAAACTCCGGTAAGATGCTGTTTTACCGGCTCGAGTGTACCATCTGCGTTTACTGTAAGTTCATTTACATGACTGCTTCTGAAACCGAGGTCTGAACCAAGTGCTGTCTCCAATGCTCTTGTATGATAAAACATGTAATATTTATCATTAAACTTTATTATTGAGTGATGATTATTACCCGCTACTCCAAATACATTTCCGCAATTTTCCAATTTTTCTCCCCTTTCATAATGCTGGGAATCATTTGTCATATATACATATATTCTTCCGTTGTATTCCATAACCGCCGGGTCTGCCACATAACAATTTGTAAGAATAGGATTGTTTTCTGTTGCCTTTTTAATTTCAGGAGCAAAGGTTGGCTCTGACTGTGATGTACCGGTCTGCTTAACAATGACCTGACATGTCTTTTTTACTGTATCTTTTCCTTTTTTATACAATATGGACATCACGATTCCGATGCGAAAATGCATTATCATGCAGATTTTTATGAACTGATGATTGTTCTTGACGTAACTTCAATGCAACAGGTGAATAATAAAACATACTATATAAAGCGTGGCGACGTTTTTGTATTCGGCGAGGGAGTTTCGCACAATTTTACAGATGTTCACGACCTTCATATATGTAATATACTCTTCCAGCCCTCTTTCGCTTTTGACCGGTACAACAAATAAATGATATATTGACCAATCTATCATTTAATCATCAAATATACTTCCGAGTAAAAGAACAAGTTTTTTTATATCAATAGGCTTTCCTATATGAGCATTCATTCCGCTTTCGATTGCTCTTTGCTTATCTTCTTCAAACGCATTGGCAGTCATAGCTATGATAGGTATCTTAGAACGTCTTCCATCCATCGACCTTATTTTCTTTGCCGCCTCATATCCATTCATATTTGGCATCTGAATATCCATAAGTATTGCGTCATAATAATCTTCAGGCTTCTGTGCCAAGTTTTCTACACACGCCTTTCCATCGGCAACACATTCTGCCTGGATTCCATTCTCTTTCAATACAGTCATAGCTATCTCGGCATTTAATTCATTATCCTCAGCGATAAGAATATTTTTTCCTTTTACATTTTGGATAATACGATTTGTCACTTCCTTACGCTGCTTTTCAGCCTGTTCTTTCATTGCAATAGGAAATGTCAGGGTAACAATCATTGTAGTTCCAACATTCACTTTACTTTCAACATCTATTGTTCCACCCATAAGCTCCACCAGCGATTTTACTATCGGAAGTCCAAGACCTGTACCAGCTATTTTGGTCTCTGTGCTTGTATGTTCTCTCGAAAATTCCTCAAAAATGTGCGGAAGATATTCTTTACTCATACCGATTCCGGTATCTTCAACTTTGCTCACATATGTTGCATAACCTTCCCTGTCACACGGTATTTCCCGAAATTCAACATTAACACTTCCACCCGGATTTGTGTATTTTATTGCATTACTTATTATATTAAGATATATCTCTTTAACTTTCGTCAAATCACATATAATATACCCATGCTCAATATTACACTTACAAGTATATTTAAGGTTTTTATTTTTTATATCAGATTCAAACACAGCATTAAGAGAATCTATAAGCACTTTTATATCCGTTATTTCTGATTTTAATTCGACCTTACCGCTCTCTATTCTTGCCATTTCAAGCACATAATTGATAAGCGACAGCAAAAATGAACTCGATTTTTTAATCTTTGCAACATAATCGGCTGCTCTTTCCTTATCATCAAGATGTTTTTCAAGAAGCTCCGAAAAACCTACTATAGCGTTCATAGGCGTTCGTATATCATGGCTCATATTGAACAAAAATCTTGTTTTTGTCTCATTCGCAATCTGAGCCTCTTTTGCCGCTTTCTTAATATTTTCAGCATATACCGCATCTTTGTAACGTCTCACAAAATACTGCCAAAATGCACTGTATACTATTATGAGAACAGATACTGCTACTAATGTTCCGATAAACAACTGCATTTTTGTAATCCATCCGGCTTTCGGTGCAATTTCAAAATACCATGTATCATTTGGAACCGCACATACAACCTCGAGAGGACTTTTAATATTTTTGCTGTTTCCCTCCGCAATTGTAACTTCTGTTCCCTCAGAAAGATTTTTCTTCCATATCTGATAATCATATCCTGCATCTTCAAGATTGCTTAAATTTATCTCATCTATAAATTTATCCCAGTCTATTACAAGAATAACAAATCCCCAAAATTTCTTTTCTCCGTTTTCAGATATGTAAACCGGGTCAAATAACAGCGCTCCTATACCACCCTGTTTTAATTCATACGGGCCTGCTATCGTATACTGTCCTGTTTTTTCAGCTATCTTTGCTTCTTTTTTTCTTTTTGGATTAGTCAGCATGTTTAATCCCATCGCAGGTTCATTTCCCTTTAACGGATAAATATTTCCCACAATACCATCTTTAGCAAGCTCAATGGCTTCAATGACATCCTTTTTATCATACAAAAGTGCAGCTGTCTGACTAAATTTTTTATCATCAAAGTCATATTTCTCTTCAATTATATTTTTTATAAAATCCGCTCTTTCCAAATATTTATCAAGTCTTGACTCTATTCTGCTGACAGTCATCCTTGCCGTATATCTTACTTTCATCTGTTCAGATTTTTTGTTATTACTTCCCAGATAATGACCGCATGCCAATATTATTGAAAGTGTCACCATAAAAACACAGAATAATTGTATTTTCATCCTTTTTTTATTCATTCTGTTATCCATAAGCTAAACCTCATAATACATAAATTTCCATACTTTTTAATCCAAATTATATTATAACAGCTATATAAAAAATGATAAATACAATTATCGGTCAATTCCTAACTATTATCTCTCTCTAAACATCTGAATAAGAAGCAATATAAATGCCGCTCCCCATAAAAGAAATGCCGGCAGTAAACTCAGGCTGCACGAACTTTTAACTCCGTCCAGAAAATAAGCTATGGCAAATCTGTTCATTTTTAAAGCATTTGGTACTTCTACTGACAGCTTATTTATATACACCATCGGCTGAATCAGTCTGTCCGTAAAATAATACTGAAAAAATATAATCAAAGCATATGAAAACACATAAAATATTCTGCCTTTTTTGCAATTCTTAATATTAAAATATTGCTTTACGGTAAATATTACACATAATAAAATACTAAACCATAAAGTAAGCATGGAAACATAAAATGAACTGTTTTCAAATAAATTTCCAATCTCTAAAAAAGTCCTATCGACATTCATATATCTGCAGCTTCCCGCAAATATATATGTACCGGTTATAAGATAACACCCTGCTGCCGCCATTAAAATATACATTATTATTATTCTTATCCCAATTTTTTTTTGAAATTTAAGCTCTGTCTCTCTGACATCAGGCGACATTGAACTGTAAAGAATTTTTTCCAATTTATCATCTGTTATTTTTAAGTCAGCCATTACAATTCCTCCTCAAGCTTCTGCTTTAATATTTTTTTCGCTTTAACAAGTCTGCTTTTTATCGTACTCTCAGGAATTTTATATAGTGAAGCTATATCTTTTATTTTCATATCTGCCGTATAATACAGATACACCACCATCCTATATTTTTCCGGAAGTTCTCTCACCTTATTTCTGACAAATTTTATAAGTTCACTTCGTATGACTTCCTCTTCAGGATTGTCAGCATTATATTCAATAAATTCAAGTCCACTCTCAATATGTACTTCATAGCTCTCCTGCTTTGCAATTCTCCTTCTCCATGCATATTTTCTTTTCTTATTTTTCCATAAATTTATTGCTGTAGAAATTGCCCATGCTTTTATATTTTCTGATACCTCAAGTTTTTTATAATGCTCGACCATCCTCAACATTGTTTCCTGATAAAGTTCCATTGCAAGTTCATCATCATTTGTAGTTATCTTGCAAAACTTCATCAAATCTGTTCCATATTTTAAAATAAATTCTTCCAATTCTTCCTTTTTCATGTCTCTTCTCTCTTTAACTGTCTTGTTATCACTGCTTCTATATATTACATTGTAACAAGCAGATAAAAAGTTTAAAATATCTGTATTTTTAATTTTTATTTATCAAAAACTTCCAATTTTTCAAGCTTTTTTAAGTCCATTTTAAACTATTTTCAACATTATATTAGCTTAATTAGTCAATATATTTTATAAAAGAATAAATTTCGCTGTGTATATTTCAACGCCATTTTCCACCCACCATATAATATCCACTGCAATTACATTCTGACAGTTTAACCGGTCTGCATCATTTCATATACATAACATATATCTCACATATTATATATACATTGTACATATATGGATTATATAGTATATAATTAGTAAAAATGCTATGGACTGTTTCATTGCTGTGCAATTTTCACAATCCTGCAAGCACCGACAATCCCGCATATAACGGAGTACAAAAAGATGAAAAAAAACAAATTAAAAAAACAGACTTCAGAAACTTTTAGACTTAGTGCAATCCTTGCCATATCAGGCGGTTTTCAGGATGCATACACATACAATGTCAGGGATGAAGTATTCTCAAATGCCCAAACCGGAAATGTAGTGCTTATGAGCCAGAATTTTATGTCCGGCGAATGGCTACGCGGGTTACATTATCTTTTTCCTATAATAGCATTTGCTCTCGGAGTCTTTGTTGCAGAAAGAATACAGAAAAAGTTAAAATATGTGAAAAGAATACACTGGCGGCAGATAATCGTACTTATGGAGTTAGCCATATTATTTATTGTAGGTTTAATTCCCGGACAATATAACATGACAGCAACAATGCTTGTATCCTTTGCCTGTTCAATGCAGGTACAGACTTTCAGAAAAGTAAACGGCTATGGCTATGCAAGTACCATGTGTATCGGAAATCTCAGAAGCGGTACAGAAAGTCTTTCTATTTATCTGCGTGAAAAAAAGCCGGAAATCTTAAAAAAAGCACTTCACTATTACGGTATAATACTTGTTTTTGCAATCGGTGCAGGTATCGGAGGAATTTTATCATTATATATAGGTATCAAAGCTATATGGGTATCATCAATTCTATTAGCAGCAGTATTTATAATGATGTTTACCGAAAAAATGTAATATTTCTTAAAAAATGATATTGTGGTCAAAAAATATCATTTTTATATTCAATACCTATTCTCCTTGACATATAAATCAAATGTGCCCCGCAAAACATACCCAAAAAAGACCTCTAAACTTTAGAGGTCTTCTTCTATCTCATTTATTATCCAAAAACATTTTCCATTTAATTTTTTGCTTCATACTCCAAATTTTATAATAATATAAACAACATATATTTTATAACATATCAATTCTTACTCTTTTACACCACCAAGTGTGACACCCGAAATGATAAATCTTGAAAGTAAAAGATATACTACTACGATAGGTACGATTGCTACTGTTATCATCATATAAATCTTACCCATATCAAAATTCATATAATCAGCTCCACGAAGTGTTGCTATAAGAATAGGTACTGTCATCTTCTGTTTTGACTGAATCACCAATGCCGGAACAAAATAGTTATTCCAAGAACCTACAAATGTAAATATTGCCTGTACTGCAATTGCTGGTTTCATTATCGGAATAACGATCTTGTTAAATGTCCTGAATTCTCCTGAACCGTCAATTCTTGCTGCTTCAACAAGTGAAATAGGAAGTGATGACTGCAGATAACTATACATAAAGTAAAATACTGCCGGTGATGCGATTGATGGAACTATAAGTGGTGCCCATGAATCATACATTCCCATATTTGTTACAAGTCTTAAAAATCCCATTGCCGTTACTTGTGTTGGCATAACAAGTATCGCCATAATAAAGGTAAATGCAACTTTTTTTAACTTAAAATTATATGCATAAAGTCCATATGCAGTAAGTGATGAAAAATATGTACATATAGCTGCTGAGGCTGCTGATATAAACAAACTGTTCAATATTCCACGCACCATTGGAAAACTTCCATCATTCACTACATTTTTCAAATTGTCCAGGAAATGTGTACCCGGCAATGCCGAAAAACCTTTTTGTAATTCTGAATGTGAACGGGTTGCATTAACAATAAGTATATAGAAAAAGAACAGGCATAAAAATGCTAAGACCACCAAAACTATATGTGCCAAAATACTTCTGAATCTGTTATGTCCTTTTTTCATTATAATAACCCCCTTCTTCTTCTACGTTTTTCTGCTTTTGCAGCAGCTTTGGAGCCATCAGGATCATTGTCATTTGTCATCTTATAAACTATGAAACATAATATAGCACTTACTATAAACAGATATACTGATAAAGCACCCGCCATTCCATAATTCTTACTCTTCAAATGGTTATTGAGGAACATTATAAGCGTCATAGAAGTTCTATCCGGATTTCCCTGTCCATTTGTAAGTATCTGTGGAACATCAAACATCTGAAGTCCACCGATAATAGATGTTACTAATGTGTATGCAAGGATTGGTCTTATCATCGGAAGTGTAATATAAAAAAATCTCTGTATGCTATTACATCCATCAAGATCACAAGCTTCAAAAATTTCCATGCTTATTCCGTTTATTGCTGCTATAAGCATGATTGTTGTATTTCCAAACCACATAAGGAAATTCATAAATCCTATAAGCGACCTCGTTCCAAATATAGAACCTAAAAAGTCAATCGGCTTCTTAATAAATCCAACAGACAACATTATTGAGTTTACAGGTCCGTTTGTAGAAAAGAGTGTAAAGAACAACATCGCAAACGCTGATGCCATAATCAGGTTTGGAAGATAAATAACGACCTTAAAAAACTGTTTGCCACGAATCTTTAAACGAATATCAGTAAACCAGTTTGCCAAAATAAGTGCAAATACTATTTGAGGAATAAATCCTATAACCCACATTATAAGTGTGTTTTTTCCATATACAATCATATCTGATTTAAGAAGACTTGCATAATTCTTCATTCCAATAAAGTTTGGTCCTACTTCTTTTATTCCGGTACGATAATACTCAAAAAAACTATACCTTATTGTATCTAACAGCGGTATTAATGAAAATATAATATAAGTTATGAAAAATGGAAGTATAAATATATAACCCCATTTAGCGTAACTTACACTTTTTTTCTTCTTTTTCATAATCCCACTCCTTTCCTAAATATCATTATAAACTTGAAGTATTTCATTTCTTATAACAGGATTCAGCCATACTTTCATTATAACTAAATCCTGTTATATTGCCACATCTTTGTGACTGTATAATACAATATTTTTATTTGTCCCTTTTATAATTGCTGCTACTTAGCCCAATTTACCTTCTTAACATCTGCATAACGCTCTTCAATTGCTGTCTCGAAGTTTTTCTTTGCCTTGTCATAAGTAACTTTTCCCTGGAAATAATCACTGAATGAGTTTTGTATAAGCTCTACACACCCCTGATCATATGCTGACAATGGTGCAATTTTAATATTTTCTGCAACAGGTGCGAAATACTTAAACGGATTCTGACCACCAAGGAATTTAGAAGCATATTTTTCATCATTTTCTGCTGCCTCTTTCATTCCGGATTTCGTGTTTGTAAAGTCAGAATATTTTTCTGAAATCTTTAAAAGATTGTCTTTATCTGCTGTGAGTGCAAGAATAATTTCTTTTGCATGCTTAGCATTATCTGTCCCTGCTGCTGCGTGTATGTAAGAACCGCCCCAGTTATATTCCTGTGGAGGATTTGTAACAGCCCACTCGCCTTCTTTTCCATCCCAGTTTGGCTTTAATGTAAAGTCAATTCCCCATGCTGGGAAGAGGAATGCAAATACTTTAGATTTTGAACCCATGGCTTTATTCCAGTCATCATTCCACTGCCCCTTTACAGTCTTGTCAAAGTATCCTGCATCAAGCCACTGTTTTGAATCATTTATCCAATCCATGACTTTTGAATCTACATCAACTGTAGTATCTGGTGAATCACCAGGTGTAACCCATGATTTTGAAATACTGTTTCCATATAAACGGAATGTGTCAGCATATGATGAAAATGTATAATATCCTTTTGCTTTTAACTGTTCTGCTGATTTCTTAAGTGTATCCCAATCCTTAACCTTCTCACCAATCTTTTCCGGATCATCTGTTCCAAATACTTTCTTTGCGATGTCTCTTCTATAAACGAGAAGTCCCGGACAGCACTGCCATGTAGAACCTCTCATAACACCATCGCTGTCTGAAGCTGTTGTCTTTGTAAAGTCATACTGATCTTTAAACTCTTTATCCGTATCAATTCCAAGATCTTTTAAAGGCATCGCAACATCCGCATCTTTATCAGTATATTTGAATACATAATCTGTCTCTGAAAGGAAAATATCAACTTTGTCATCTGCTGATGCATCAGCCTGTCTTCCAAGTGCTTCGTCAAGTTTCTGCTGATATACACCATCCTGATTTGGATTGATAATCCAGTGAATCTCACAACCATCCTTAAGTTTTGTAACTGTTCCATCCTTTGATGTTGATTCTACCTGTGGATAAACAGCCTCTAATCTCTGACGAAATTCATCGTTCCATGAATAGATATTTATTATCTTTCCCTCTTCTGTCTGAGCACTTTTTCCTGATGTCCCATCATTTGCCTTGTTTCCACATCCGGCAAGCATTGTAACACTCATTGCCGATGCAAGCACTAAACTTAAAAATCTACGTTTCATTTCTCATTCCTCCTAGAATATATTTTTAATCGTTCGACATAACTTTATGTCATTTCTCGTTTACAAGTCATATATTACTCCATTTGTCGCATACCTTATACTAATTCACTTGTAAAAATAACAGATTCATGTCATAATGTTAAATATTAACACTATCATATCAGATTTTAGCACTATTTTAGGAGGAAAAGTTATGTCATTATCAGAAGAATGGGTAAATACAGAACTTTCAAACAGCGAATTCGAAATACTTCATCGTGCTCCTGATGTTGAATATTCTTTTTATAATTCAGTTAAAGCAGGTGATATGGACGCTGTAATTGAAAATTGCAAACAAGATGCTTTTATAAACCTTGAAGGCACAGGCGTTCTCTCGCAAAATCCTCTGACAAACATAAAATACCATTTTGTTGTCACTACTGCTATGATTACAAGATATTGTATTGATGGAGGTCTTGAAGCTGAGCAGGCATATCGCCTAAGTGACTTTTATATACTAAAGATGGACTCATGCAGTACAATACGCCAGGTAGCCGATCTTCATCATGAAATGGCAAAGGATTTTACCGGAAAAATGGTTCTTTTAAAGAAAAGTTCAATTCTCTCCAAACCTGTTATGCAATGTGTAAACTATATATACAGTCACATCAAAGAACGTATCACAATAACCACTCTTGCTGATTATACAGGGCTTTCAGAGAACTATCTTTCCCGTGTATTTAAACAAAATCTTGGTGTTTCCATCAGTGATTATATTCGCGAAAAAAAAATAGAAAAAGCAACTCATCTGCTCCGCTATTCAGATAAATCATTGATCGATATAGCAAACTATCTTTCTTTTTCGTCACAAAGTCATTTCACTAAAACTTTTGAAAATTTTATAGGTTTAACCCCAAAGAAATATCGTGACAAATATTATAAATCAATGTGGTAATGGTACACCATTTTTATTCATAAAAAACAAAAGAGAAAATTAATTTTCACATCAATTTTCCCTTTTGTTTTTTAATAACATCTTATTATAAGATATATTTCAATTATCTTCTTTAGTATTTTATAAAAACTTCAATTTCATGACATTTTTTACGAGACATTTCTTCAATCGTTTTTTTCATTATTACAACTTTCCCTAAATCAGCAGTCTCAAGTTCATTTCCATCACACTCTACCCTTATTATTTTGTCATACACTCCATTGTTATGATGTATATTGTCAACATCCGCATGAATCGTAATCTTTAACGTTGTTCCTGCAAATTTAAGTTTTATTGCAGCTTTACCCTCTTTATCGAACTGCTCTGGAAGAAGTGCTGGTTTTATAACAAGATTTCCAAATTCTCCTCTTACTCCAAAAACTTCTGTTATCATTGTAAGCATATACCAGCTCGCTGCACCTGTAAGATACGCATACAGTCCGCGTCCCTCATTGTCAAAATACTCAGGTATTCCCGGATACATAACACTTTTTTCAAAATCCATTGCACTGTCAAGCAAATTTTTAAGTACCTTGTAACCCTCTTTTATAAATCCTCTCTTATATAATGCATTTGCATACATGACTGCCATATGTGAAAATACGGCTCCGTTTTCCTTTTCACCATATGCAAATCCAAACATCCTTCCAAAATCAAATTTTTCTTCTTTAAAATCTGTATTAAGACGGTATCCTCCTGCATTCTTTTCATAGAGGTATTTATCTGCACTATTACAAATTGCTTTTACCTGCTTTTCATCTGCAGTACCACTCATTATCGCAAATACCTGGCTTGTAAGCATCATACGAACATCATCTTTTTTATAATACTCTACTTTTTTTCCATGATTATCATAATAACCGTTAAACCAGCCCGTATTGTCATCTTCTTTTATCCATTCATTTTCACGAATGTTTTTCATAAGCCAATCTGCTTTTTCTTCGAGATTTTCACATATACTGCCTATTTTTAATACAGCTTTTTCACCACTTATATTGTGACTGCACAGTGAAGTATATTCAGAAAGAAGCTCCTGTTTTTTGTGAGGACTTTCATACAATTCCTCCCCTTTTCTAAACAGACATTCCATTTCCTTTGCGACCTCAATAACACAAATTCCATCTTTACTTTCAAACTTTCTTAAATAATATGCAATATCTTTTAAATTTCCCGCATATGCACATGTAAATGCAACACTTTCACCCTTTTCCCATGCCATATCAAGAGCATCATTCCAGTCGGCTCCGTGAAGTCTCATTTCATTGTGTTCTCCAACATCATAGAACGCACAAAGATTTTGTAAAAGAATATGCTCAATAACAGTTCCAAAATAATCAGCACCACAAACCGTTTTCTGAGTATTTCCATATTCAATTTTCCAATCATCATCATGTGCCATTCCTCTTAATGACTGTCTATCCTTAAAATATGACACTTTATCAAGAAATATATTAAGATCACCTGTCTGATCTATATAAAGCTTAGTCGTAACAAACGGCCAATAAGCATGATCCATCCATACACGCGTTATATTATTTCTATCTGCTATAAACTCACCCTGTCCGTTTCCTATTATTGTTGCATTTGTTCCATCAATCCTCACACCGCCATAATTAGAAACTATCATTTTGCGAACCATATCAGGTTCCATAACAAGAAGTGCAAGACAATCCTGCCATAAATCTCTCCAACCTCTTCCTCCTTTGCCATAGTCATGATAAGGAAGGAAAGAACAGCCGTAAATTCTTCTAAGTATTGGCTGGAAACATATCCATTTAAGATAATTGTCAACTGAGTCATCGTTCATTTCAAAGTCAATATTTACTTTTTCAACCCAATGTCTTTTTGTATTTTCAAAACATTCAAGCACAGCTTCTTTTGTTCTGTATAAAACAGTAGTTTTTTCTATTTCTAAAACATCATCAGTTATACCTGCCACTACTATATAACCTGTCTTTTCACCTGCTTTTAATTCTACACTTTCAAACGCTAAAGCTCCGACAGCTTCCTTTCCTTGAATCTTTGCTCCAGCCTTTACACCTTCCTTTACAGTTCTTACTGCTTCCGGATTCAGAAAACTTCCACCTTCACCTATAAACATTTCATTTGTAGGATAAAATGTTTCAGGCTTTGTTCCATCCTCTTTTGAACCATAAACAAAATATGTTGTACTATTTTTCTGATGTCCTCTTTCATCAAATGATAAAACAGGTGAAACCTCAATACCATATTCCTGTGTTGAAATTCTGTGTAAAAGAGAAGTCACATGTCTATGGTCTCTGATATTATCTGCACTTCTTCCATATAATGGAATTGCTGCAACAGGTGTAAATTTAATACTCTCAGCCGATGTATTTTCCAATGTAACATACATAATCTCAATATTTTTATCAGTTGGCACAAATGATAGCACTTCTGATTTAATTCCATATTTTTTTGAGATTCTTGTAAGTTTTTGCCACATAAGTCCTGCTTCTATTTTACTTTCGTCCTGAGAAGCCGTAAATTTCTCAGCTTCCTGCAAAGCAGATGCTCCTGATACAGACCAAATACCATTTCCCTCTATACGACACCAGAAATTTCTTCCATTTTTATTGTTATGTAAATTTTCAATACTGACAGGCTCAAGTAAAAAATGATTCTGATCTGTCTTTGCATCACCTGCCATAGAAGGTGTAATATTTGATTTTAATCCCATCTCCCCTGCTAATGGAAGATATAAGCCACTGTAATTTTCAGGATTTTCAATAACAAAAGATCCATTCTTATCCGTAAATTTGATTTTGCCCATCTATAAAACCTCCTGTGATTTTTTCAAACTTCAAACAACTTTGAAGCTTATGACATCATAAGCTCTATTTCAGTATTTTCAGTAAGCATATCCTGAGTTATATAACTTCCTTCAACTTCAATACCATTGACAACCATCTTCTTACAGCCACTCTGTATATGTCCCGGATTTTTAATAACAATATGAAGATTGCTGCCTCTGAAACTCTTTGTAATTTCAAATTCACCCCATTCTTTAGGAACAGAAGGTTCAATGTGAAGTCCTTCAAAATCCGGACGCATTCCAAGAATCCCCTCTACACATCCTACCATTACAGTAGAGGCTGTTCCTGTAAGCCAGTGAACATGTGAACGTCCAAAGTTTGGACTTGCTTTTCCTTCCGTAAACTGTCCATAGCAATATGGTTCAAGAACCCTTGTTTCCGCCCTGTCATTCTGTGCAGCAGGTGAATTCTCCATAAAATATTCAAACGCTCTGTCGCCATGTTTTAATAATGCTTCTGCAAGTATAAGCCAGCCCTGTGACTGTGAAAAAATACCTGAATTTTCTTTTGTACCTGCATTGTAGATAACTGCAAGCGCACCTGAGAATGCTTCTGCATGATATGGTGGATCCATAAGAATAGCACCATATTTAGTATTTAATCTGTCATGTACACTGTTCATTATAATCTCGCCCTGCTTTTCATCTGCAACTTTACTGATTACAGCCCAGCTCTGAGGGTTAAGCCACATATTAGCCTCTGCATCCGTGCGCTTTCCGATAACTTTTCCTTCTTCTGTAAAGCCTCTTATGAAACGATCCTCGTCATAGCAGATTTCCTGAATAAGCCTTCCGAGTTCCTCCTGCTGTTTATCAAGCTGTTTTACATATTCATCATCATTTTTGTATTCTGCAAATTTTCTGAGTATTGTCATTGCATAATAATACTGCATTGCAACAAATGAAGATTCTCCGTCTTTTCCAAGTCTTAAACAGTCATTCCAATCTGCATAAAGACCTGCCGGCATTCCATGTTTTCCAAGATGCTCAGCAGAGAATTTAACTGCACGCTGTAAATGCTCATATACTGTTGCTTCATCTTTGTTTGCAAAAGGAATTACCTCATCTAAAAATTCCATATTTCCTGTCTCAGAAATATATTTATATACTGTTGGGAATAACCATAATGCATCATCGGCACGATATGCAGGATGTCCTGTTTCCTGAACATAAGATGCATCATCAGGTGTATCTTCATGACCTGGGTTGTGTGTGAATTTTACAAGTGGAAGTCCTCCACCGTTGTCTACCTGAGCTGAGAGCATAAATCTTATCTTCTCTACTGCCATTTCAGGTGCAAGATGTATAATTCCCTGAATATCCTGTACTGTATCACGATAACCATATCCATTTCTAAGACCACAGTATGTAAATGATGCAGCTCTTGACCAGATAAATGTCATAAAGCAGTTATATGCATTCCATGTATTTATCATTGTATTAAATTCTTCGCTTGGTGTTTTAACCTGGAATTTTTCAAGTTTTCCATGCCAGAATTTCTTTAACTCAACAAGTTCTTCCTCACATAAATTCTCATTTTCATCATATCTTGCAATTATCTTTGCTGCTTCATCATCGTATTTCATTCCGACAATAAAGATAACTTCCTTTGTCTCACCCGGTACAAGTTCAAGTTCTGTTGTAAGCGCACCACAGCCATTTCCATTGTAATTACCCTTATTATCAAGTGCTCCGTTAATTACACCGTTCGGATTTGAATAATCATGATATCTTCCTAAAAATCCTTCTTTACTTCCACACCAAGATGAAACCTTCTGTCCTGCCATTCCTAAAAATCTCATCGAAACATTTTTATTGTCAATGTATTCGCTTTCTTTTAAAGCATCAAGATTTCCATGTACATGATGCATTACACGATTTCCAGCAAAATGAGTTGATGTAATAAACTGTGAATACTGAAGATTTACCTGATCCTGCTCATAATTACAGTTATTTGTAAACTCAGCATAACCTGTTACATTAAGTTTTCTGTTCTTGTCTGAATTGTTTGTAACCTTTAAATCCCATATTTCATAAGATTTATCAAGTGGTACATAATAAAGAACTTCCGAACTTATACCTGCATATTGTGCTATCATTCTTGTATAAGCTGTTCCATGATGACATTCGCTCTTATATTCCTCTAAATCTTTTCCAACCGGCTGCCATGATGCTGACCAGTAATCTTTTGATTCATTATCCCTAATGTAAATATATCTTCCTGGTTCATCAAACTGATTAAATACATATCTTAAAATTCTTCCATTTGCACCTGACTTCTCAAAACTGTATCCCCCCGCATTATTTGAAATAATAGCACCATACTCAGGTGAACCAAGATAGTTTACCCAAGGTGCCGGTGTGTCAGGTCTTGTAATAACATACTCCCTTTTCTCATCATCGAAATAACCGTATCTCATTTTACTCCTCTTTTCTTCATACAAATAATTTTCTCGCCGCATTTTCTGTATCATATATGCACGATACAAAATTTAATTTTTTTATAAAATATAACTGACTCAAAAAAAATTATATACAATATTTTTCATTAAAATAGCAGATTCATGACATACCTTTTTTTAACATAATATGTTACACATTTGATTAAGATTAAATGAAAAGAACTAAAAAAACAGACTTTCAAGATAATATTAGAGAAAAACTTTTTTCAAAATATATATCAAAAAAATACAGTCTGAGCATAGAAATAACTTTCTATGCCGGGCTGTATTTTTCTAAAATATAAGCAACACCGTCTTCATCATTGCTTTTAGTAACAATATCTGCAATCTTTTTAAGCTCTTCACAGGCATTTGCCATTGCAACTCCACATCCTGCTGTCTTTATCATATCAATGTCGTTGCCGCCATCACCAAATGCTATAAGTTCCGATATATCAATGTCAAGCTTTTCACAAAGCCATTTAAGGGCATTTCCCTTGTTTACCTCACCATGGTTTATCTCGATATTGTTAGGCATGCCCGAGCACACCTTAGATGTCTTAAGTATTTTAAGTTCTTCAAGTGTTTTTCTTCTATCATCCATATCACTGAAAAACATGTTTATCTTCTCGACGCTCTCAAGTTCTTCAATATTCTCCCAAAGATTTTGTTTTGAACCTCTGCTTGAAAGATAATATTTTCTAAAATCATCATTTTTTATATAGTTCTCTGCTCTGTCATACGTTTTTTTATCACCGATGCCAAGTCCTCCGGAAGCAACATCCGTAAGTGCATCGTGTCTTAGAACTATATTTCTTACAAGCATAACTTCTCTTTTATCAATACTTTTTCTGTAAATAATACTGTTGTCGGCAAGTTGATATACCAGACCGCCATTTAATGCTATTGCATAATTTGTCCCGGGAATGCTTCTCAATTCCTTTAATATACCTGCAATCGGTCTACCCGTTGTAAATACAATCTCAGTCCCTGCTTTTCCGTATTTTTCAAGTATTTTTCTTGTCCTGTCAGTCATCTCTCCCCTGCTGTCAAGGCATGTTCCGTCAAGGTCAAGTGCTATCATTGATATTTTCATGTTCATTATCTTCAACTTCCTGTTATTTAATCTGATGAACAAAGTATATCATATTTATTATTTAACAGCTACTCCTCCCGCGGAAAAATAACCGTAAACTTACTGCCCTGTCCTTCTTTGCTCTCCAACACAACTTCTGCATTATGATACATTGCCGCATGTTTCACTATAGACAGACCAAGACCTGTTCCTCCGGTTTCCTTTGACCTGCTTTTGTCTACTCTGTAAAAACGTTCAAAAATTCTTGACTGCTGTTCTTCTTTTATTCCAATTCCTGTATCTTCAATAACAATAATATTTTTTTCAGCTTCCTTAGACAGCGTCATGTCAACTCTTCCTCCGTCTTTATTATACTTTATACCATTTTCACAAAGATTATATACAATTTCATAAAGCAGACTTCTTACACCACGGAGTTTTATGTCGTCCCCGCTTACATTTATTGTCACATTCTTTTCTTTCGCCGCATTTTCCAGAACTTCTTTTGTCTCTTCAGCAATATCTTTTAAGTCGACAAGTTCCATTTCCATGTCCCTATTTTCATCAAGCCATGAAAGACGTATAATATCTTCTACAAGTTTTACAAGTCTCTCTGCCTCCTTACGGATATGTCCGACAAATCTTGGCATATCTTCCTCTTTTACAAGATTATTTTCCATAAGTTCTGCACTGCCAATAATCGACTGAAGCGGTGTTTTTAACTCATGTGATACATTTGCCGAAAATTCTCTCCTTGTCCTTTCTGCATTACTTTTCTCTGTTTCATCTACAGCAAGTAATACTGCACCAAGTGTCTTTCCGGCTGATTCTATCTTACTTATTCCAAGGCGGTACTCAAGTCCATATCTTTTAAGTACCATCTCTGATTTTCCTTTTTCCATTGCCTCTTTTATCGTTTTTCCGACAGAGAGATTTCGTTCTATCATAAGAAAATCTTTTCCGACACACTCATCGGTTGCGCCAAAAATCTTTTGTGCTGCCGGGTTTATACTGATTACATTATTTTTTGCATTGAGAAGTATAAGTCCCTCATCCATATTTTCAATAGTAGCCTGAAATTCATCTTTCTTTTTCTGAAGTTCTTCAAGCTGTTCATCTATTTGTCTGTGCTGATGCTCTATATGTCTTAAAAGCGGTGAAATTTCCCCATATGCATCATTTTTCAAAGGTTCATCAAGATCAAGATTATTCAAAGGTTCTACTACTTTCTTTGATACCCCCTTTGCAAGAATTGATGATAAGATTATTGCTAAAACTATTGTTATAACTATAGGTGAAATCATCGAAAATAAAAGCTTAAAAACCGTATCCTGGCTTACTGATATTCTTACAACACTTCCGTCACTTATTTTTTTAGCATAATAAAGTGTTTTCTGCATAAGTGTAACTGAATATCTCGAGCACTCGCCCCTGCCAAATTTCAACGCATCTTTAACCTCTTCCCTGTCTGCATGGTTTTCCATTTTCGATATATCTGATTTATTGTCAAACTTAACAGTTCCGTCTGCTTCTATCCATGTAATCCTATATTTCTTTTCTTCAAGATTTTTGAGATAGTCCTCCCCCTGATTTTGAACACCCGTGACAACAAAACCAAGCTGTGATTCGAGCTGTTGTTCTTCTATGTTTGTAAAATGCCTGTACAAAATTCCAAGAATAAATGTACAGCAAAACAGCACCATAATTACCGCAATCAAAAGTACCGATTTAAATATTTTTTTAGTCATTGTATCCCTCCATTTTATATCCGACATTCCTAACAGTCGTGATATATCTGCCACCATCACCCAGTTTCTGCCTGAGCGTCTTTATGTGCATATCTACTGTCCTTGTCTCTCCGTAACTGTCAATGCCCCATACTTCTGATAAAAGCTGATTTCTTGTATATGCCATCCCGGGATGCATAAGGAATATTTTTAATATTTCATATTCTTTATAGGTGAGACTGACACTCTTTCCATCAACCAATACAGTATGTTCTTCAACATTCAGCTCTATTATACCATTGACATATTTGGTTTTGTTTTCTTTTTTGGGCATACATCTTCTAAGTACAGCCTTTATCCTTGAAACCATCTCCATCATTCCAAATGGTTTTACCAGATAATCATCTGCCCCAAGGTCAAGACTTTTAATCTTATCGTACTCAACACTTTTTGCCGTAGCCATAATAACCGGTATATCCTTAGTTCTTGAGGATGCTTTTATCTTAGTTAAAAGAGAAACACCATCCTCCCCCGGAAGCATTATATCAAGTATCACAAGTTCCGGAAGCTCGTCTGTCGTTGCAAGTTCCATCCAGAAACTGTCTCCATCACCAAATCCTTTTGCTATAAAACCTGTCTGCTCCAAAGTGTATACTTCTATGTCTCTTATGCTCACATCATCTTCTACACACCAAATCATATCATTCCTCATTTCCGTGCACTATGATATATACTCTTAATGATTTCCGGTTACTGAAAATACAACCCACTTAGCCACATTTACCGCATGATCTCCAATACGCTCAAAATATTTTGCAATCATCAGAAGATCAAGTGCATACTCACCGTCTTTCGGATTTTTAGCTATCAAATCTATAAGAAAAATTTTAACCTTGTGAAAATAATCATCCACAACGTCATCATAATCAATAATACTGTTTGCAAGGTCAAGATCACTTTTTACAAATGAATCAATCGACTCAGTAACCATTTTTATTGTTGCAGATGCCATCTGATCAAGATATTCACACTCTTCACTTGTTCTTCCATTTAAAAATCCAATAATCTCCGCAACATCTGATGCCTGATCACCTATTCGTTTTATATCAGTTATCATTTTAAGAGCTGTTGATACCTGTCTCAAATCTTTTGCAACAGGCTGCTGCTGAAGCAAAAGCTTCAGGCAAAGCGACTCAACATTCCTCTCAAGGTCATCAAGTGAATTGTCAAGCGGCTCGACCTCCCACCTTATATTAACATTACCTTCTTTCAACGCCTTAGCAGCAAGAGATATGCATTCTTCACACATTGCACCCATCTCAATAAGTTTTTTATTTAAATCCGCAAGCTGCTCATCAAATCTGCTTCTCATTTCCAAAATCCTCCTATTATTAAATTCAACTTTATTGCGAAACTCTCTTATCCTTCACCGGCTTGAATGAATATAATAAATAATGCAAGCTGTCACAGCATAACAACAGTTTCGCAATCCAAATTAACCGAATCTTCCTGTAATATAATCCTCTGTTCTCTTATCCTCAGGTGATGCAAACATCTTTTCCGTATCACCGTACTCAATAAGATCACCAAGCAGGAAGAATGCTGTTCTGTCAGAAATACGAACTGCCTGCTGCATATTATGTGTAACTATAACAATCGTATATTTTTCTTTAAGCTCACTTGCAAGTTCCTCTATCTTTGATGTAGATATAGGGTCAAGAGCACTTGTAGGCTCATCCATAAGAAGTATCTTCGGTTCAACGGCAAGAGCTCTTGCTATACAAAGTCTTTGCTGCTGGCCGCCTGACATACCAAGTGCCGACTTTTTAAGCCTGTCCTTTACTTCATCCCAGATTGCTGCACCTCTCAAAGAATTTTCAACAATCTCGTCAAGTCTTGCCTTATTTTTTATTCCGTGTGTTCTTGGTCCATAAGCAATATTGTCATATATGCTCATCGGAAAAGGATTAGGTTTCTGAAAGACCATCCCTATATCTTTTCTAAGTTTATTTACATCCGTATCAGGTGCAAAAATATCCATATCTCCATATTTGACTTCACCTGTTATTTTTACATCCTGAACAAGGTCATTCATTCTGTTCAGTGTCTTTAAAAATGTTGATTTTCCACATCCTGACGGACCTATAAGTGCAGTAATACTCTTTTGTGGAATATCAATATTTATATTTTTCAATGCCTGTGTCTGTCCATACCACAAACACAAATCCTTAACTGTCATTATGTTATTCATCTGCTTCCTCCTGCTATTTCCTGCAAAATAATAAATACCGGCTGCCTTAATTTATCGTTCTACTTTTTTCTTAAAATATAAACCGGTAAACTTAGCGGCAAGGTTTACCAAAAAAGCAAGTATCATCAATATTGCCGCTATTGCAAAAGCAACTTCAAATTCTCCCTGTTCTTTAGCGTATACATAAAGTGCTACCGTGAGTGTTGCTCCTGCTCGTCCGAGTCCGTCTATAAAACCGTTTATTGTATGAGCAAAACCTGCCGTAAACAATAATGCCGCTGATTCTCCGAGTATTCTTCCTACTGCAAGAATACATCCTGTCATAATACCATCTACACAACTCGGAAGCACAACTGTCCTTATAACTCTCCATTTGCCTGCACCAAGTCCAAAAGCACCTTCTCTGTAACTTTGCGGAACTGTCTTTAAACTTTCCTGCGTTGTTCTCATTATTGTTGGAAGATTCATAATAACAAGTGTCATTGCTCCTGCAAGAATTGAAGTCTGCATTTTAAGAAACTCACAGAAAAATAACATTCCTACAAGACCATATATTATTGACGGAATACCTGAAAGTGTCTCCGCTGCATATTCTATAACTGCAACCATCTTTTTATTTGTCGCATATTCCGTAAGGTAGATTGCTGCCCCTACTCCAAGCGGAAGAACAAATACAAGTGTTGCTATCACAATATAAAATGTGTTTAATATATCCGGCAGAATACCTATGCTCTGCGTAAGATAACTTGGTTTCGTCGAAAGAAGTTTCCATGTAATATTAGGAAGTCCTTTATACAATACAAAACCGATAACAAATATAACAAGGCTGCATGTTATAGCAACTGATAGCAACATTAAAATTTTCATTATCCAAATATAAGCTTTTCTCTTCATTTTCCAATCACTCCTTTTCCTTCTTCAAAAGACTGTTGAGCAATGCATTTATCAACATGATAAACAAAAATAGTACAAGGGCAATCGAAAACAATGCCTGCTTTTGTAATCCGGATGAATATGACATCTCACTCGCAACCGCTGTTGTAAGGAATCGTACACTTTGAAAAAGCTTTGGCATATTTGCCACGTTTCCTGAAACCATCATTACAGCCATTGCCTCTCCTATAGCACGTCCGACTCCGAGTACCACCGCTGCTGCTATGCCGCTTTTTGCCGCCGGAACTGATACTTTAAAATATGTCTCAATAGGTGTTGCGCCAAGCGCAAGTGATGCATCCTCGTATTCGGGCGGAACTGCTTCAAGTGCCGTAAGTGACACACTTATAATAGAAGGTAATATCATTATCGCCAATACTATAATTGCTGAGAAAAGACTGGCACCGTCTGCTATATTAAATGTATCTCTCACCCACGGAACAAGTACCAGCATACCGACAAGACCGTAAACAACTGACGGAATACCGGCAAGCAGACTTACCGCCATCTCTACCACTGCCTTTACTCTCCTGTTTGCAACCTTTGCAAGATATACTGCTGTAAGAAATCCTACCGGAACACCTATTATAATAGCTCCCGCCGTACCATATACACTTGTAAGAATAAATGGCAGTATTCCATATGAAGGTGTTGCTGCGGTTGATGCCCATTTCTTTCCAAATAAAAATTTTAATATCCCTATTTCCCTTATTGCCGGTATTCCTGCAATAACAAGATAAACAGTTATAAGTAAAACAAAACCAACCGTTATCAATCCAAGTATCAAAAATATTCCATGGATAATTGTTTCAAATTTGTTATGACTTTTTCTCATATAAAAGCTCCATTCCGCAGACGCTTTACAAACATAGCCGATTTGTGACGCCTGCGGCACAAATTGCCTGATTAAAACGGGCAAGCCTTACGACTCACCCTTAATGCAGCATATATAAATATTACTCTTATTATTTATTACTTTTCGTTAGCCGGCACTACACCTGCTGCTGTGATAGTATCTGCTGCGCCCATTGCATAATCAAAGAATGCCTGGGCTGCGTCGCTGAGTTTTGTATCTTCTTTTGTTACAAATACAAATGGTCTCTGAATTTTATAGCTTGCATCTTTTACAGTATCTTCTGATGGTGTTACCCCGTCTACTGCGAGAGCCTTTACACTGTCATCAACCGAAGCAAGTGACGCATAACCGATTGCATTTGGATTGTTTGCAACTGTTGTGATAACATCACCTGTTGATGTAAGTTCCTGTCCATATTTACATTTATCTTCTGTTCCTGTAATAGATTCAAATCCATCACGAGTACCGCTTCCTGCTTCTCTACCTATAAGAACGATGTCTCCTTTATCTCCTCCGACATCACTCCAATTCTTAACTTTTCCTGTATAAATGTCAGCAATCTGCTCAACCTTTAAGTCTTTTACTTTGTTTTCAGGATTTACGATAATAGCAATTCCGTCATATGCAATGATTGTTTCTTTAAGTCCCTGTTTTTTCTCATCGTCTGTCAATGCACGGCTTGAAAGTCCTATATCACATCTTCCCTCTGTTACTGCTGTGATTCCTGAACCTGAACCTGTAGGATTGTATGTAAATTTTACATCTGGGTTTGCTTCCATAAATGCCTCACCCAAAGCACCAACTACTTTTTCCATTGATGTTGAACCGTCTGTTGCAACAGAACCACTGAGGTTTCCGCTTGATGATGCATCTGCACTGCTTGATGAACCTGAAGAAGATTTGTCACTGTTTCCTGATGAACTTCCACATCCTGTAAGTGATGTAAGTGTTAATGCTGATACCATAGCAGCTACTAATAATCTGTTTTTTGTTCTCATAATTTTTTGTCTCCTTTTGTTTTAAGTTTATTTGTTTTTTGTTTTCCTTTTTACAAATATTATGATATAGCCGCAAAGTAAAATTCAAAAGGCAGGTTTTGTAAAAGATATGTAAAGAATTTTGAGAAATCAAATGGGCTTTTTGGAGAATTGTAATTTCTATAGGTTTATATTTTAAAGCAGAAAGAGGATATAATAATCATGCAATTATTACATCCTCTTTTTTATCCGTTCTTATTTATTATCTCTGATGAAGATACCTTTCTACTGACTGTACGGCAGTTGCTCCGTCTGCCACTGCTGTTACTATCTGTCTGAGTGGTTTTGTTCTTATATCTCCTGCCGCATATATACCCTCACTGCTCGTCTTGCAGTCCTCGCCGGCTTTTACATATCCCTTTTCATCCAAATCCACAAAATCTTTAAATATATCTGTTTGAGGATTCATTCCTACAGCTATAAACACTGCCGATACTCCAAGTTCTTTTTCCTCACCTGTTTTGTTCTGAACAAGTTGTACTGATGTTACTTTTTTGTCACCTTTTATTTCTTTTATTTCATAAAACGGAAGTATCTCTATATTTGCTGTTTCCTTTACTTTCTGCTGGATATTTACTGCTGCCCTGAACTCATCTCTCCTGTGAATTATATAAACTTTTTCACATAATGATGAAAGATGGAGTGCATCTTCAAAAGCAACATCCCCACCGCCTGCTACAGCAGTTACTTTATTCCTGAAAAATGCTCCGTCACATGTTGCACAATATGAAACTCCCATTCCCATAAATTCTTCTTCACCTGCTGCACCAAGTTTTCTGTGTGACGCTCCTGTTGCAGCTATAATTGTCTTTGTCTCAATAGCTTCACCCTTGTCAAGCATAACTTTATATGCTTTTTTTCCTTCTGAATCTGTAATTTCTTCTATTTTTAATGCCTCATCATCTATAAACTCTGCTTCAAGCTTATCCGCATGTTCTCTAAATCTGTTCCCCAATGAAAATCCATCAATCTCAGGCAGTCCAAGGTAATTGTCAATCCTCTCTGTTGTAATTATCTGACCTCCACTGTATCCTGCCTTTTCGATTACTACCACATCAAGTTTTGCTCTTTTTGCATATATTGCTGCTGAAAGACCTGCCGGTCCGCTTCCTATAATAACTAAGTCTCGCATATTTCCTCCAATTTAAATAAAATTATTTTAAAGTAACCATTTCAGGTTTAGTTCTGTAAAACATTGCTCTTGAAACCTTATTCTTTTCTAGATACCCGTTTGTTTCCAAATTTCCAATTACTTTTTTTCTTAAATATGTTGAATCACTAATTCCAAGATACTCTGCTATATCTGAAACTTTGTGTGATTTATAATAGCAATATGACAACACTTTCTCATCAAACTCTGTGCCATTCGGGACAGGAACAAACACTAATGCCGGTATGTTACTATTTTCCAAGCCGGCATCATAAGTCAAATCCGGGAGTACAAGTGTAAAATGGTCTGATGAAGAATATACATATGGTTTATGCTTTTCATCTGCATCTGTATATTCTTCTATTATTTTATCAAATCCCGTTCCTGCTGCCTCCATAACATTACATGCTACAAGCACACCTGTTATAAGCTCATTTCTTCTTTTTGAAATTATTCCTGATAAATCATATGTTTTTCCGATTTTTTCTCCCCTATAAAATCCTCCGGGTGATGAAATTTCAAGCCTGTCCTTAAACATATCTATCTTAATTTGTGTTCCATCAAGAAAATAGTCACGATGTGCAACCGCATTTATAACTCCTTCAAATAGTGCTCTTTTTGGATATGCATCTATGTTTTTTCTTCCATCCTCAAGTTTAATCAATGAATGATTCATTCTTTGATTAATAAAATCTATAATGTATTCAATTGATGCTATTAAATTTCCGTTAAAACGGTTTATGGTCACAATTCTCTCGCTGCCTTTAGTAAAACCTGAAAATACAGAGCATTGTACTTCCGTCTTTTTTCCATCATAATCATCCAAAAATAATATTGCACCATTAAGAAGATAACCATTTTCATTATAAAAACCAAGTGACTGTAACGCTTTTTCTTTCAGTATCTTTCCGTCATTGTGCTCGGAATAAAACTTCCGTAAATCTGAAATTTTTGACGAATCATATTTTTCATCCGAAACAAGAATATCATACTGTGTATTTTTACTCTTCACACTCATTTCTATTATTTCTTCATATGTCGCACCATTTGTAAAACCGTCACGCCTCATAAAAATAGCCGGGATATTTCTATATTTTAAAATCACAGGTTTTACAGCAGATTCAGGAATTTTGACTTTTATAATAAATCTTTCACTGCTTCTTATTTCATATCTAATAAAAGAAATATTCATCTGTGGTCTTGGCACCAAATGTTCATTTACCTGATTGTTAAAATAATTTCTCTCATTGTCAGCAGTTTTTCTGTCAAAGCCTATCAACTTATTAGTTTTGTCCTCAACTCCTATATAAAACTCACCACCCGATGCATTAGCAAAGCCCGCTATACTTTTAAGCCACCCTACAACATCTTCTCTATTTAAAATGCTTTTACATTCAAGTTTGTCACTTTCTATCTGTAATCCCTCAACAATTTCATCCAAATACAAACAATCACCTCACTCATACCTCTTTTATTACTCCACTTCAATGTAATTTCAATTTTACTTCAATATCACTTCAACGTCAACTTCAATATCACTTCAAGCAAACTTCCATTTAATTTGAACTAAATGAAGTATTCCACATATCAGCTTTCTCTATACCAATAATCAAAAAGAGGCTGCATATTATACAGTCTCTTTCGCTCAGTCTACTCTGTAATCTTAATTTCTTCTATAGTCACATTTTTTTCTTCATCAATTATAAATGCTTTGAGAACAGGATTTTCTCTGTCCATCAAAGATAAGATAAGATAATTGACTTTTGAATCATATGCAAGTCTTTTGTCTTCTTCAGATGGTCTTGATGGTGATTCCGGATGTGAATGGAAATTTCCAAGCAATTCAAGTCCGTTCTGACGCATATCTTTTACAGCCTGAAGCTGTTCTTTTGGATCCATTGAAAAATGTTCATTACTATGGTCGATATTTGTAAGAAGATACACCTTCTTGATATATTTGTCATTGCCTTCCTTTGTTCCTCCGATAAGACCACAAGCCTCATCAGGAAGTCCGGTTTCACAATGTTTTAAAATCTTGTCATAATCATTTTTTGTTAAAAAAAGCATATTCCCCTGCCTTTCTATTTACCGTCACATTCTGCCTGCTCATAATCAATAAGCTCTGTGATTGTAGGATGGTCACCGCAGATTGCACATTTACCGTCAGCTTTTGGAAGCTTAACTGTTCTAAACTGCATTGTAAGTGCATCGTATGTAAGAAGCTTTCCTACAAGAATGTCACCTACACCGATGATGTATTTGATTGCCTCCATTGCCTGAAGACTTCCGATTACACCACCCATAGCACCGATAACACCGGCCTGCTTACATGTTGGAACAGCATCCTTTGGAGGTGGATTTTTGAATACACAACGGTAGCATGGTCCTTCTCCCGGAACATAGGTCATGAGCTGACCTTTAAATCTGATAATTCCTGCATGTGAGAACGGTTTCTTTGCCATTACACAAGCATCATTTATAAGGAATTTTGCCGGGAAATTATCTGTTCCGTCAATGATAAAGTCATAATCTTTTATAAGATCCATGATGTTTTCTGATGTTACAAATGTACGATATGTATTTACTGTAACATCCGGGTTCATAGCATTGATTGTCTCTTTTGCAGACTTAACTTTCGCTTTGCCTACATCAGCAGTTCCATGAATTATCTGACGCTGAAGGTTTGAAAGGTCAACCTCATCAGCATCTGCAATACCGATAGTACCAACACCTGCTGCTGCAAGATACATTGCGGCAGGAGCTCCAAGTCCGCCGGCACCAATGATAAGTACCTTGCTGTTTAATAATTTTTTCTGTCCTTTAACGCCCACTTCCTGCAATATAATATGTCTTGAGTAGCGTTCCATCTGTTCATTAGTAAATGCCATTAGAAGCTTCCTCCTCCCATGAAATAAAGAAATTCGATAGAATCTCCTTCTTTAACTGTTGTTGTATCGAATGTGTCTTTATCAACAAAATCATCATTTAATGAAACTGTTACATAAAGTGGATTTTCTACCTTCTCAGTTTCAATAATCTGTGCAATAGTTGTTCCGTCTGCGTATTCTTTCTTCTCGCCTGCTATTGTAATAGTCATTTTTAATATCCTCCTGCTTTTAATTTTTATTTTATATGTTTTTTACACTAATAAAGCACTAAGTTTTTCTTCTATCTCGGCTTTCTTTACAAGACCTCTTGTTCTGTCTTTTTCTTCTCCGCCTTTAAAAAATACAAGAGTTGGCGAAGCCATGACTTCATATTTTTCCATAAGTTCTTCATCAAAATTGATGTTTACTTTTACAACTTTTGCTTTATCCTCGTAGTCATCCTCAATATCACCAAGAATAGGTGAAAGCTGTTTACACGGAATACATGAATCTGAGTAGAAATCTACAATTACCGGAAGTTCTGATTGTAATACTTCCTTATCAAAATCATCTTTAGAAACTCTCTTTGCCATTACTCGCCCTCCTGTTTTTAATTGATATGCTGTTTTCAAATGACATACCACTTTTTATTTTTATTCTTCAACCTTTTTAACAATAAGGTCATATGTTCCATTTTCATTGTCAATAAGTTTAAGAATCTGCTGTCCCTCTTCCTTAAAACTTCTTGGAACGTTCTGAACCGGCTCACCATCATTCATAGTAACGGCAAGCACCTGTCCTACTTTGATTTCTTCCATTGCCACTTTTGCCTTAACAAATGTCATAGGGCAGACAACATCAGTAATATCTACTCTCTCATCAATTTCAAAATCAGCCATTATATGCCTCCTTTATAACCTTTTCAAATTTATCTAATCCTACTCTGTCCAAAGTAAATTTAAATCTCTCACTTGGTTTCGCATTATCATCAAAGAACTGAATAGCCGCATCTGTAATTCTGAAAAGCTGCTCTTCTGATTCAACAACAGGAAGTAATTCCTTTCCCTTAACAATCTGATTTCCAAACAAGCCGCCAAATGATACAAGATATCCTGTCTTGACATCCCATGCGTCAGTAGGACAGGCTTTGGCACAACGGCCGCAGTAGTTACATTTTGACTCTTCAACTTTAACTATGCCATCAGCTATAGTGATAGCACCCTCTCTACAGGCTTTCTCACATACTCCACAATTTATGCATGCATCCTGTTTCCAGTCAACGATTGCAGCTCCCTTAATTCCTACATCATTTTCCTCTGCCTTAAGACAGTTGTTCTGACAACCTGTTACACCAAATTTAAATTTATGTGGAAGCTCTCTTGCATAATATCTGCTGTCAAGTTTCTTTGCTATATCATAAGAATCAATGTTGCCACCCGGACAAATCTGATTTCCCTGACAGGCTGTAATAGTACGAACTCTTGGTCCACATACACCCGGCTTACATCCACCCTTTGCAAGTTCTTCTTTAACTTCATCTACATTTTCAAGTTTGATAAATGGAATTTCAACACTCTGTCTTGATGTAAGATGTACATGTCCGTCTCCGTATTTCTCAGCTACTTCAGCAATCTTTATAAGATTTTCTGCTGTAAGATTTCCACCTACAACCTGTAATCTGAGTGAAAAATTATTCTTCTGTTTCTGACGCATAAATCCGCCTTTTTTTAATGCTGCATAATCAACTGCCATATTTTCCTCCTTGTTTGCGAAACATTTATATAAGAAGTTTCACATTTGATGGTATTTTAGTTTTCTTTTAGTACTCTGTCGAAATCTTCAATAAGATCTTCAATATCTTCTATTCCGACACTTATACGAATCATATCATCAAAAACATTAGCATCCTTCTTTTCCTGCTCAGTGCTGTGAACGTTGAGCGTTGATGAAGGGTGAACTATAAGCGTCTTTGTATCACCTATATTTGACACGATTTTTGGAATTTTAAGACCATCCATTATCGAGAATGCTCTTTCCTTGCTTCCTACTCTTACTGTTATGATAGCTCCAAATCCATTGTGAAGAACTCTGAGTGCTGTCTCATGCCAATTGCTGCTCTCAAGTCCCGGATAATTGACCGTAAGGTCGTTATATTCTTCAAGATGTTTAGCAAGTTTAAGTGCATTACTACAGGCTCTCTCCATTCTAAGACCGAGTGTTTCCATTCCGAGAAGATTGTAAAATGCTGTCTGCGGTGCAATACATGCTCCTATATTTCTAAATAATCCGTTGCGGAGTTTCGCTGTAAATGCAAGTTTTCCAAACACTTTAAATTCTTTTATTCCGGGATATTTTTCCAAATCCCACTTGAACTTTCCGCCATCCGTGATAACACCGCTTATCGCATCACTGTTTCCGTTTATATACTTTGATGTTGAATTGATAACAATATCAGCTCCAAGTTTTAACGGCTGTGTAAGATATGCTGACGCAACCGTATTGTCTATAATAAGTGGAATTCCTGCTTCATGTGCAATGGCTGCAAGTGCCTCAATGTCAGCGACATCAAGTTTCGGATTTCCGATTGTTTCAGCAAATACAAGCTTTGTCTTTTCGTTTATGGCAGATTTTACAAGCTCAAGATTATTTATATCTACAAATTTTGTAGTAATTCCATAAGCTTCAAAATCATGGAAAAGGTCGATGGTTCCACCATACAAACCTGTACTGACAACAATCTCATCACCTGCCTGAGTAATATTTAATAAAGCACATGATACTGCTGCCATACCAGATGCACAGGCAATGGATGCCATACCACCCTCAAGAACGGTCATCCTGTCTTCAAATGCCGCTATCGTCGGATTTCCAATTCTCGTATATGAAAAACCCGGTGCTTTGTTTGCAAAAAGTTTTTCATGCTGTAAAGCTGATTCCTGATAAAATGCACTGGACTGGTAAATAGGTGTAAGCGTAGCTCCTGTAGCCTTATCTCCCGGTGCAGCACTATGTAATAATGCTGTATTAAATCTCATAATCTTTATCACCTTTCCTACTAAACATATAATTCCTATCTCTTTAATATGAATTACTATGTTTAGTAATATACGCTACTTTAATGCTCTTGTCAAGATAAAAATTCGCAATTACCTGATAATTATATTAAATTTTGGGGTATGGGGCAAGTTTATGAAGAATTTTTGTGTTTCAAATTAACGAAAAAACAGGGATTGTTTTGTAACCTTTGATTTACAAAACAATCCCTGTTTCTGTACTATTTGCAAAATGTTCTAAATTAAAAAATTATATATACACTACTTTTCTGCCGCTTTATCAAATTCAGCTAACACTTCTTCTGAAGGCTTCTGAGTAAGAAAACTTACTACTACTATTACAACTAATGATACAAGGAATGCCGGTAATAATTCGTATATGTCAAATGCTCCTCCCAGCGGACGCACAAGGTATTTCCATACAAATACCATTACTCCTCCTGCTACCATTCCTGATATTGCACCTGCAAGTGTACTTCTTTTCCAGAATAATGCACAAAGCATTACTGCTCCAAAAGCAGCGCCGAATCCTGCCCATGCAAATGATACTATACCAAACACGCTTGAGTTTGGATTTCTTGCCATAAATACCGCAACAACCGCTATAGCTACTATTGTAAGTCTCGCTGTTAAAAGGCTTTTCTTTTCATCCATTTCTATATGGAAGAAATCGTGAAGTATATTCTGTGATACACCTGATGCCGCTGTCAGAAGCTGGCTGTCTGATGTCGACATTGTCGCTGCAAGTATTCCTGCAAGTATAACACCCGCTATAAGCGCCGCAATCACACCATGTCTGCTTATAAGGCCGGTGATTCTTACGATAACTGTCTCACTGTCTGCAAGATTTTCAAGTGAACCTGCCTTTGTCATAGCAAGTCCGACAACTCCGATAAATATACCGACTGTCATGGCGATAACAACCCATACACTAGCAATTCTTCTTGAAAGTGTAAGTTTTTTCTCATCCTCAATAGCCATAAATCTTACAAGAATGTGAGGCATACCGAAATATCCGATTCCCCATGCAAGTGTTGATACTATTGAAATAAAACTAAAACTGTTTGACGCATTGTTTGCAGCATCAAATGTATTATTTAATGAAAGATAACCTGGAAGTGCTCTCGCGTTATCCATAACTGCCGCAAATCCACCTGCGGAATTGATACCGTATGTAACAACTGTTACAAGTGCAATTGACATTACAATACTCTGTATAAGGTCTGTAGTACAAACTGCACCAAAACCACCCATAATTGTATATCCTATGATAACAAGTGCAGATACAATCATAGCTGCCATATAATCTACACCAAATAATGTGTGGAAAAGTTTTCCGCATGCTGCAAAGCCTGAAGCTGTATACGGTACAAAGAATATTATAATAACAATTGCCGCAATGGCATTGATAATATTTTTCCTGTCATGATACCTCTTTGAAAAGAAGTCAGGAACCGTAATAGCTCCGATATTACTTGAATATCTGCGAAGTCTTCTTGATACAAAGAACCAGTTAAGCCAAGTTCCTATTCCAAGACCTATGGCAGTCCATGCGGCACTGCATATTCCCGAAAGGTAAGCAACTCCCGGAAGTCCCATAAGAAGCCAGCTCGACATATCGCTCGCCTCTGCACTCATCGCTGTCACAAAAGGTCCCATTTTTCTTCCTCCGAGATAAAAATCCTCGGCATTACTGTTATTTTTGCTGAAAGCAAATCCTACATACAACATTGCTCCAAGATAAACAACAATTGCTATGATAATACATACATTTGCACTCATAGATAATTCTCCTCATTCATTTTTTTAGCGGTCAATTTCTTATCTGACCACTCAATGAGATATATTATCACAAATTGTTATGTTTGTCATTACATTTTGTAATAGTATCGCTTTATACCGTAACAACTCAGCTTTTATTCCCCTGGACTGCTTGAAATTACTTTTCCAGTATTCCAAAGCATAACCGTTTTTTTGGCTGCTTCCAATCTTTCATCTTCTGAATGAAAATCAATTGTTACTGAATGACATCCACATTCCATGCACATAACATAATAACCACATCCGCATTCTTCCTCTAACAATGCTCCTCCGTCACATAATGGACAGTCATTGATATCTAACATTTCCTCAATATTCATGTTTTACCTCTTTTCTTTTACCTCTTTTCTTTTACCTCTTTTCTTTTGCTATCTTACAGCTTTTTTCCATATAAAACAAATTATTTCTGTCCAATTGCAGACTTAATTTGTTTCATAAGCTTGTCATAATTTGACTGATCATCAATTCCACCCATAAACGGCTTTCCAACGATATTCCCATCTTTATCTACAAGAACTGTTGTAGGAAATGCCATGATGTTGCCTGCATATTTTCCAACAGTTGAATCAGAGTCGAAAGTCAGATTCTTATAAGAAGCACCTTGAGCTTTTAAAATTTCTTTTGCTTCTTTGATACCATCCTCATTGTTATCCAGAGTATCAGTATTGATGCCAACAACTTCGCCACCCATTTTTTTCAATGTCTCATTTAATTCATTCAGCTTAGATAACTCTCCAACACAAGGTTTACAACCGCTAAACCAAAAGTTTACAACTGTAACTTTATTTTTAGAGAAAAAACTGCTGTCTACATCGTTTCCATCCAAATCTTTCCCTTTAAAATCGTGGAACACACCTGTTGATTCCCCTGATTCAGAAGATGCACTGTTGGAAGATTTGGCAGCAGCGATTTTTTTCTCAACCTTTGCAATCTCCTCTTCAATACCACGAATTTTCTCAATATCTTTGCTCAAAGTTTTGTATTCTTCTTCGGAAAATGAATCTTTGTTTGCTTCTACCGTACTTGCAAGGAAGTCTGCATAGTTTTCGCTCTGGGCATCCCCTGCAGTATTTTTACTCATAAAACTAAATGCTTTGTCCCATACATCTTTGTGATCGGCAAAAAACTGATTCTCCTGCTGGTAAAGATTATCCCGTTTTTTGTTGAGTTCATCTGAACTGCTGACGTCCGCTGTCGAAGCGGCTTTCTGTTTCTTGTTTTCAGTAACAGCAGAATCAGATGATTTTCCACAACCTGTGCATACAAAAAATATTGAAATGACAAGAACTGCTGCAATTACCTTTTTTAACCTGATTAAATTCATTCTAATTGATTTGTTTTTCATGATTTTAAATCTCCCTTTAAATTTTATTAGTTTTATCTTATTTATCGTCATCCTGTTTTTTATTTGAAAATCCATACTGGTAGCAGATTGCACCGGTTTTGCATGCTTTCATACATTCCCCACACCGGATACATTCCGGGTGATTTGGTGTATCTGTTACATTGACATCCATTTTACAGACATGACTACATTTCTGACAGCCAACACATTTCTTGTGATCTACATGGATCTTAAGAAATGAAACTCTGTTAAACAGTGAATATATGGCACCAAGTGGACAAATCCATTTACAGAATGGACGATAAAACAAAATACTTAAGATGATAACAAGCACAAGGACTGTAAACTTAAAAGTAAATAAATGTCCAAGTGCAGCACGTATTCCCGAATTGGCAAGTGACAACGGAATTGCGCCTTCAAGTACTCCCTGTGGGCAAATATACTTGCAGAAGAACGGATCTCCCATACCAAGTGAATTTGTTACAAATGCCGGAAGCAGTATAACAAATATAGCCAAAATTATGTATTTCAGATACCGCAGAGGTTTCAGCTTTGCTGTTGATAACTTCTTTCCCGGAAGTTTATGCAGCAGATCCTGAAACCATCCAAACGGACAGAGAAAACCACAGATAAATCTTCCTAACATAACTCCTATAAGAATAAAAAATCCGGTAATGTAATAGGTGAATTTGAATTTTGATGAACCTACTACAGCCTGGAAAGCACCAATCGGACATGCACCTGTGGCAGCAGGACATGAGTAACAATTCAGTCCGGGTACACACATTGTCTTTACATTTCCCTGATAAATCTTCCCTTTAAAAAGATTTGGGATATGAATATTGGTCAGCAGCGTTGCAACTGCCTGAATCAGTCCTCTAAAACGGACTATATAATTTTTTTTAAATTTCTTTTTCTTATCCAATTCCAACACACTCCATACATAACTTTATTGCCTTACTTAATACAACTGCCGCTTCTCCACGAAAAATTCCAACAATGAAAAATATCAGACCTGCCGCAAGTAAAAAAAACTGTGATGCTCTTTCACATTTCATAAAATACTCCTTTCAATACTATTTCAATGTTACCGTTTAAATTCAGTTCATTGACCTTTCGATGTATACATTATACAATAGAGAATGTAAAATTCCTGTTAAGAATACGGAGGAAAATAAATTGAAATTATTAGTTGTTGAAGATGAAAAGAAATTATGTGAGATGATTGCAAAAAGTCTGCACCGGGCAGGCTATGAGGTAGATACATGTAACGACGGTGAAAAAGCATTAGATATGATTTATGCTGAAATGTATGATTTAATCGTACTTGATCTTAACCTTCCGGGAGTGGATGGAATGGAGATTCTCCGGGAACTTCGCAAAGAAAATGAAGAAACAAAGGTATTGATTTTGTCCGCAAGAAGCCAGATTGCAGATAAAGTTGAGGGATTAGATTCCGGTGCAAATGATTATATGGAAAAACCATTTCATCTGCAGGAACTTGAAGCCCGCGTAAGAAGTTTGACAAGAAGAACGTTTGTACAGAAAAATATCTGTCTGGAATGTGGCAGCCTTCGATTTGATACCAGAGAAAGAGTTGCATATGCAAACAGCAAACCTATAACTTTGACCAGAAAAGAAAACGGAATACTGGAGTATCTTCTTCTGAATCAGGGAAGACCAGTCAGTCAGGAAGAGCTGATTGAGCATGTTTGGGATTCTTCTGTAGATAGTTTTAGCGGTTCAATCAGAGTGCATATGTCCTCTCTTAGAAAGAAACTGAAAACAGGACTTGATTATGATCCGATTGTCAATAAAATCGGTGAAGGCTATAAAATAGGATAAGGAGAAAACACATGAGAAAAATATCTCTCCAATGGAGACTGACGATACTTACTACCGTACTGATTACCATATTGTGCGGATGCCTTACATTTTTCTTGTATAAGAACGGAGTCTATTACTTTGATACGCTTCAGGAGTCTGTAACTGATCATGGCACAAAACCGGAAGCAGTATACATTGATATTCCGGATAATGAATGGGATGACTTTGTAGCACAATTTTCCACAAAAGTTTATAATTCAAAATCAGACTACAGAACCAAAAGCCTTCTGATTACTGTCGTTGTGGCACTGTTTGGTGGAGCAGTCACTTATTTTATCAGCGGACGGGCATTAAAGCCACTCAGAGAATTTTCAGAAACCGTTGAGAAGGTTCAGATACAAAATCTGACAGACTATACAATTGAAGAAACTAAAATTGCAGAACTTGACAGACTTCGTACTTCTTATAATAAGATGCTTTTGCGGCTTTCGGAATCTTTCGAGATACAACGTCAGTTTACCGGCAATGCAGCACATGAACTGCGGACTCCTTTGGCATTAATCCAAGCTCAACTTGATCTCTATCATTCGACAGAAAATGATGCAGACTTAGACGCAGCTCAAGAGACAATACAAATGATAACGGAGCAAAACGAGCGTCTCAGCAAATTGGTCAAAACACTTCTGGATATGAGTGAGTTACAGACAATAATGCGCAATGACAAGATTGAACTTTTCGGACTAATTGAGGAAGTACTGACAGATTTGGAACCGTTAGCACTTGAAAAAGGTATTGCACTAATACAGGAGCCACAGGATATAACTTATGATAAAGAATATATCATAAGTAATGAGCTGATGCTTACGGGCAGCGATATTTTAATTTACCGTATGCTTTATAATCTTGTTGAAAATGCGATTAAATATAATCATGTAAACGGAAAAGTTATAGTGTCGGCAAAACAAACAGGAAACGATATTGTTATTACAATTGCAGATACGGGAAGCGGGATTGATGAAGCATTCCGTGAGAAAATTTTTGAACCATTCTTCCGGGTTGACAAATCAAGAAGCCGTGAAATTGGTGGCGTAGGTCTTGGTCTCGCAATGGTACGCGAGATTGTGCGGGCACATGACGGAAAGATTGACGTTCATCAAAATGCGTATGGTGGAACAACATTTGAAGTAAAACTCGGCTTTTCAGCATCCTTGGAACTGTCAACTCCATCCTCTGAATAAAATACAAGCCAATCATTTCTAAACTGCCAATAGTGGGCTGACAATATTTTACATATGATGATTTCATTGTTTTAAAGTAAAATGTCACAAAAATCTGACATAAATTTTGTTATTGGTTACACGTTTAACCTTTGTAAAACCCAAATTTCTGTTGTAACATATAATTAGAATATCAGAAAAAGAGGAAATAAATATGGCACAGAACAGGGTTCGAATCGTAGATGTTGCAGATTCGTTAGGTCTTAGTACCGCAACTGTCTCAAAGGTAATTCATGCTAAAACAGAAAAGATTTCGGAAGAGACGGTAAAACGTGTCCAGCAGGAACTTGAAAGTTCAGGATATATTCCTAATATGGCGTGCATTTTACTTGCGAGAAATAATTCCAAAATTATTGGAGTGGTGGTGAATGACCATGTTAAATATGAGGGCAATGTTTTAGAGGATGGATTTGTGATGTCATCACTAAATGCTCTTTTATGAGGAAAAATTTCAGGAGCTGTTAAAGAACAGCGTTACCGCTGTTTTTGCAGTGTCAGATTTTTATGCATTGGAATTTATGCGTTTTTTACAGGGAAAGGGCATACAAATTCCAAATGATATTCAGATAATCGGCTTTGATGACAACATGGCAAGCAGGGAAAGTAATCCTACACTTACAACGATTCATCAGGAGGCATCTCTCAGAGCAAAAATTGCAATTGAATGCCTGGAGGCAATGCGCGATGGAGCAGAATGTGAGAAGGAAATAGTGTTACCTGTTGAGCTAATAAAGAGAGAAAGTACGGGTGAATTATAATGTCAGAGTTTATGAAATCGTTATGTAAAATAGCAATTCCTGTCACGTTACAAAGTATGCTACAGGCATCTTTTTCTATCGTTGACCAGATTATGATAGGACAGCTGGGAGAGACAAATATATCAGCTGTTGGATTATGTGGTAATTTTTCCTTGATTTTTTCTGTGGTGATTGGTGCAGTAAGCACAGTTGCCGGGATATTAATTGCACAATTTATTGGAGCTGAAAACATAAAAGAGGCATGGAGCAGCTTTGATCTGAGTCTCATTTGCGGAATTATAATATCAGCATTGTTTCTTTTGGCAGCTGGAGTTTTACCATTGCATATACTTAGATTGTACACTAAAGATATGAGTATTATAAATACTGGTGCGGTCTATTTTAGAATTGTAGCATTTTCTTATATCCCGATGGCAGTCAGCCATATTTTATCAGCATGGCTACGCTGTAGGGAGCATGCCACAATACCATTTTTAGCAAGCTTTGGAGCAGTTGCGATAAATACCTGGCTTAATTATCTGCTGATATTTGGAAAATCAGGATTACCCTGTATGGGAATAAAAGGAGCTGCGATAGCAACACTTATTTCGCAGTTATTTAACCTTATATTTATTGTTATCGGATTTATTTACAGTATCAGAAAGGATGGAGATAAACCGGTACTGTCACTGCATTTTAAAAAGCTCACAATCAGAGATTATCTGATTATGATTATGCCGATTCTGGTCAGTGAATTTTTATGGAGTCTTGGACAGAATGTAGAGTCCGCAGTATATGGTCATCTTGGAATATCAAATCTGGCAGCATACACACTTACATGTCCTATACAAGGACTTATTGTAGGCGCATTGAGTGGATTATCAGCGGCTGCTGGTGTGATGATTGGTAAGAGACTTGGTGGAAAAGAATACGATGAGGCTTACGAAGAGTCTACGAAGATTATGTATGCGGGTTTAATCGGTTCGCTGGCTGTATCTGCATTACTCATACTGTTAGCAGGAGAATATACCGGACTGTACCGTGTGGATCACAGCGTAAAGGAGCTTGGAAAAGTCCTGCTTATCATATTTGCTCTATATGCACCGGTCAAGGTGGAAAATATGATACTTGGAGGCGGTATCATAAGAAGTGGTGGCAATACTAAAATCATCATGGCGATTGATATTGTTGGTACATGGTGCATCGGAATCCCATTGTGTCTGCTTGCAGCATATATATTTAAATGGGGTATTGTTGGGGTGTATACGCTGCTTACCACGGAAGAAATATTCAGGCTTGTTGTATCGTTAATTATTTTTAAGAGGCGTAAATGGATGATTAGTTTATCATAGCCTTTAATTTAAAGATGCCAGCTCCTGTTTGGACAACAAAACCACACTCTCAACGGTACTTTCGTTGTCCCAACAAAGTTCCTGTGTCTCCCTGTCTCCAAAATACACCGGAAAACGAAACTTTATGTGCTTCAGGAATCTGCCATCTGGCTGCTCCTGCTCATAAATGTCCACCTGTTCTACAAAACTGTTAAGAAATTCTTTCTTCTCCAGGTCGGTGAACTTATCATATAGTTTATCAAAATATAAAAGAAATTGATAGACGTTTTCTTCTGATATTTTCTGTTGCTGGATATTCAGCAGGCGGTTCTTAACTTCCTCTATACTGTTCTCCACGCCTTCGATCTCATCGTACAGACGGTATAACCTTGTCTCCATATCCTGATATTTCTTCTCATAAAATTTATCCATGATATCCAGACTATCCATCTGCTGTCCAAGTCTTGCTTTTGCTCCGGTCAGCTGCCTGTGCTGTTTTTCCAGTCCTTCAATCTCTTTTTCTATTTCCTCTGTATCTATTCTTGAACCGATTTTATTCAGAATTGCTTCTTCAAATTTCGGATTCTTCACCAGCTTCCGAATAACTTCTTCCACTGCATTGTTAATCTTCTCCTCACTCCATTGTTTACGATATCCACATTTATGACCGTCTACCAGACGACGATGTTTACAGGCATAATAGAAATAATCTTTATATAAGGTTCCGTCTTTCCTTTTCTTTCGGTTCACGTTCCCATACATACCGCTTCCACATAACGGACATCTCAATATTCCAGATAAGATATGCTCATGATCCAGACTATGCGTCTTTTCATATTTCACACCTGTTTTTTCCCGTTTTTGATGTGCCAGCTCCCAATCTGTTTCTGAAATAATCCCTTCGTGGATACCATCATGCAGCATATAATTTTCCTGTTTTACAATGCGATATTCATTTCTTGTTCCAGAAACTTTCTCGTTCTTCCTTCGTCCATAAGCCAACTTTCCACAGTATACCGGATTATTCAGAACGCCTTTTATAAAGGAAGAGGCAAATGCGTCCAATGTATTATTCTGTCGTTTTTTCTTTTTATATCCATGCTGGTTCAACCATGCAGCAATCGCAGAGATTCCCATATTTGTATGAATAAATTTGTCATAAATCAAACGAATAATCTCCGCTTCGTCCTCTGCAATCTGTAATTCTCCATTTACCAATTCATAACCATATGGAGCGAATCCTCCGTTCCATTTTCCTTCCCTGGCTTTCTGCTTACGTCCTTCCATTGTCTGAACAAGGATATTCTCTCGTTCAATCTCTGCCACCGCAGACAGAACAGAAATCATCAGCTTTCCACTATCTTTTGAGCTGTCAATTCCATCTTCTACACAGATCAGATTCACTCCAAAATCCTGCATCCTCTGCAAAGAGTTTAATACATCTGCCGCATTACGACCGAATCTGGAAAGCTTGAACACCAGTACAAACTGTACCTCATCTGTTCCATTCTCAATATTATCCAACATTCTCTGAAATTCCGGTCTGCCCTCTACGCTTTTTCCAGACTTACCTTCATCAGAATACTCATTTACGATTTCCATATTCTGAAATTCCGCATATCTCTTCAGTTTTTCTTTCTGAGCATCCAGACTGTAGCCATCCACCTGCATGGTTGTGGATACTCTGGTATATATATCGCATTTAATCTTTTTATTCTTCATAATCTTCTTCGCAATATAATTCCGTTTTATTGTCCCAACTTTATTTTAGTACTCATTCCAACCATTTTCAATACTTCTTTTTATTTTTTATTGACATATTTTCGTTATAACCATATAATAATGATAGAGACAGGATTTCTGTCATCGAAAATATTGTTCGCTCACCGGAAGCGTCTAATAAATGTCCGGCTCGAAAATATTGTTCGCTCACCGGAAGCGTCTAATAAATGTCCGGCTCGAAAATTTCGGCCCTGCCGCATGGCAGGGCTTATTTTATAGGTGATGAACATGATATATCAAGAAGGGTATGTTTACCATATTAAAGATGAATATTTTGAGAAAGTACAGGATTCCAACTTAATGCAGAACAAAGAGGGCGGTACATACCGTCCTACTTTTTACTGTCTGCGTGACAATAAAACTTCTCTGTTATGGATGGTTCCACTCAGTTCTCGTGTAGAAAAGTTTAAAGCAATACACGATAAACAGGTGGCTAAATACGGAAAGTGCCTAACGATTGTTTTAGGTGAATTTGATGGAAAAGAAGCTGCTTTTCTTCTCCAGAATATGTTTCCAATCAGAGAGTACTATCTTGACCATATACATACTCGAAATAATAATCCGGTTCCTGTTAAGCATTCCATTCACAGTGAAGTAACAACACGTATGAAAAAAATTCGTCAACTTCATTCCAGAGGCAAAAAAGTGGTATTTCCAGATATTGACCGACTAGAGCAGATTATGCTTGCAGAAGTAAAAGATAACGCAACCGAATAATTTCACAAAAAAGCGACAGTCTGATTTACATTTTGTATTTCAGGAAACTGCCGCTTTTTTTTCTTCCTTATTCTGTTTTTCTTCCTCCAACTCCCGGAGGACTTCAGCGCCGTACTTATCAATCATCCGTACCAGAAAATCAATGCACCGCTCAAATT